>JAQGIA010000597.1 GCA_028291445.1 Belnapia sp. | reverse complement strand
GGGAAGCCCTGTAGCCGCTGCCGATTCCAGTTGAAACGGGTTACAGCTTCTCCATATAACGCCGATGCGGGGATAACCCCCTTTGGGAGGTTCAAGACACCTATGGCCCTTCAACCCGACTATCGCGCTACGACGAATGCGCCTGGCTGGGGTCGCACGGCGACTGCCGACGCGGCCGCCGTCGATGCCGGGCTCCGGGGGTACATGCTCCGGGTTTATAACTGGATGGCGTCCGGCCTGGTCCTGACCGGCATCGTGGCGCTCCTGGTTGTGACGGTACCCGCCTTGCAGGAGCTGTTCTATACCGCAGCCCGCACCCCGAGCGGCCGCATCGTGATGCAGCCGACGATCCTGTTCTGGGTCGCCGCGCTCTCGCCGCTGGCCTTCGTGATGGTGCTGAGCTTCGGCCAGCAGAAGCTGAGCAAGTCGACGGCGCAGATGCTGTTCTGGGCCTTCTGCGTCTGCATGGGTGCCAGCCTCAGCAACCTGGCCTATCGCTACACCGGCGCCTCGATCGCCAGCACCTTCTTCATCACCGGTGCGATGTACGCGGGCATCAGCCTGTACGGCTACACGACCAAGGCCGACCTGACCAAGATGGGCAGCTTCATGATGATGGGCCTGATCGGCCTGATCATCGCCGGGCTGGTCAACATGTTCATGCAGTCCTCGGCGCTGCAATTCGCCATCAGCCTGGTGGGCGTGGTGGTGTTCCTGGGCCTCACCGCCTACGACACCCAGCGCATCAAGTCGGATTATGTCGAATACGCCTATGCCGAGGGCACCGACGAAGCCGGCAAGCGCAGCGTGATGGATGCGCTGGGCCTCTACCTGAACTTCATCAACCTGTTCCAGATGATGCTGAGCCTGGTGGGCGTGCGTCAAAGCAGCGACTGAACCATCGGCCGTATCGGTGGATGGAAGCCCCGGGAGGAAACTCCCGGGGTTTTTTCATGGCCTGATCGGCAAGACCCGCCCCCGCGACTCATCCGTCAGCACATACGGAAACCCATCCGGCCCTTGCAGCACCTGGCGGAAACCGGTGCGATTCGCCAGCAGCCGCTTCCGGCGATCCGGTCCCCCTCGGTCGCCAGACGCACCAGGCCCGGCGGGTTGAGCCCCACGACAACAGGCTGCCCCGGAAGGCGTCGCCCATGTGGAAGGCGATGCGGCAGAGATCCACTTCCCGCGCGGTGACGAAAGCCGGGGCGAGGGCGACATCGAGCAGCCCGCCCTGGCCATGGGCCCCGACCACCGGCACCCCCGCCCTATCCCGGCCGACCAGCCGCAGCCGGCTAGGTTGTTCGGTGACCAGCAGGCGGCCATCCGGCAGGAAGGCGCCACCCCAGGGCCGTTCCAGCCGGTGGCGGGCGCATTGGCTTGGAAGGGGATTTACGCTCGCGCCGCGGCGGCGAGGAGAAGCAGGGCACTGCCGGCGAGGAATTGCTGCATCACGCCGAGAAGGGGTTCCCGGTGGCGCCGGGAACCCCTTCGGCAGGCTTAGGCGAGGTTGCCGGCGATCCAATCCTTCAGCGCCGTCTTGGGCAGCGCGCCGACCTTGGTGTCCAGCAGCTTGCCGTCCTTGAACAGCAGCATGGTGGGGATGCCGCGCACCGCATATTCGTTCGGGGTCGAGGGATTCTCGTCGATGTTGACCTTGGCGATGGTCAGCTTGCCGGCATATTCGGCGGCGATATCGTCGAGGATCGGCCCGACCATCCGGCAGGGGCCGCACCATTCGGCCCAGAAATCGACCAGCACCGGGCCGGAGGCGTCCAGCACATCCTGCTTGAAGCTATCGTCGGTGACGGCCTTGGTATGTTCGCTCATCGGTTTTGCGCCTCGCTTGCGGGACCAGGCCGGCCCCAATCCTGCCGTAAATTCGGGCTTCGGGGTGCCTTGGTCAAGGCCACTCCCCAAGCGGGTCGGTCATGCGCCGAAAGCGGGCATGCCCGGCGCGTGCCGGTCCAGCAAATCCCCGGGCAGCGGCATCAGCCGGGCGCCATAGGTCCAGACCAGGGCACATTCCACCGCACGGCCGGGGAAGGCCTGGCGCAGCACCGCCCGATAGGCCGCCATCTGCCGCAGATACAGCGGCGCCACATCCCCCGGCTCGGCCGGCGGCGGGCGGTTGGTCTTGTAGTCCAGCACCAGCACCCGCTCCGGCGTCACCACCAGCCGGTCCACCTGGCCGGTCACCAGCCTGCCGTCCAGTCGCCCGGCGACCGGCGCTTCCGCCAGGCTGCCGGTGCCGAAGGCGGCCATCACCGCGGGGGCGTCGAGCAAGGCCAGCACCTCGGTCAGGATTTCCGCTTGTTCATCCGGTGCCAGGCCATGACCGGGCCGGGCGAGGAAGCGCCGGGCCGCCGCCGCCCGCTCCCCGGCCGGGCGCTCCGGCAGGTGCTGCAGCAGCGCATGCACCACCCGACCGCGCCGGAAGCGCCGCCCACCGGGGTCGGCCTGGCCATGCGGCGCGGCGGCCGGGGTCTCCCGCTCGCCCGGCAGGGCGGATGGGTTGAGCGCGGCTTCCAGCACCTCCGGCGGCGCCGGGCGATGCGCCCAGTCCGGCAGCGGGTCACGGGCCGCGGCGGAAACGGCGGCGGCCAGGGGCACGGCGGCTTCCTGCGCCGTCGCCCATTGCCAGCAGGCGCCTTCGGCGAAGTCGCAGCCGGCGGGGGCACCGAATTCCCAGGGCGAGAAATCCGCCGGCACGGCATCCTCCAGCCGCATGAAGCCGTCCCGCACCAGCGCGTACCAACCCTTCGGCTCCTTCCCCCAGCCGCAGACCAGCAGCCGGTCCTCGGCCCGGGTCAGCGCCACGTACAGCAGCCGGTTCTCCTCCTCCTGCCGCCGGCGGTCGTCGGCGGCCAGCACATCGGTGAAGGCCTCGGCGTGGAATTCCTTGCGCGGCGCCCAGAGCGGCAGGGCAACGCCGTCCAGCTCGGCCCAGCGGATTTCCTGGCGGCCCTGGCCGCCGCCGACATCGGGGATGACGACGATCGGCGCCTGCAAGCCCTTGGCGCCATGCACGGTCATGATCCGCACCGCATCGCCGCCGCCCTCGGCCTCCCGCTTCACCTCGGCGCCGCCGCGGCGGAGCCAATGGACGAAGCCCTGCAAGCTGGGCGGGTGGCGAGCCTCGTGGTCGAGCGCGGCGTTCAGCACCTCGTCCAGCGGGTCGGCGGCATCGGGGCCGAGCCGGGCCAGCAGCCGGGCCCGGCCACCCTCCTCGCCCAGCACCCCGGCCAGCAGGCAATGCGGGGTGATGAGATCGGCCCGGTCGGCCAGCCGCGCCAGCCAATCCG
>JAQGIA010000587.1 GCA_028291445.1 Belnapia sp. | reverse complement strand
AGTTTCGGCCGATGGCGGGCTTGAGCGCAATCCCCGGGCGCACAATCCCCAGGCGCACAATCCCCTGCTGCGCCATCGCCTTGGCCTGCCGACCCCACTTGCCACCTCGCCACAAATTTTGGGAGTTTCCGCCATGCCGCCGTCCATCCCGCTCCATGAACCTGCCTGGCTGCGTGAGTTCAAGGCCTTCCTGATGCGGGGCAGCGTGGTCGACCTCGCGGTCGGCCTCGTCATCGGTGCCGCCTTCACCACCATCGTCACCTCGCTGGTCGAGGATCTGATCAACCCGCTGATCGGCCTTGCCATCGGCGGAGTGGATTTCTCCAATCTCTTCGTGGTGCTGAACGGCGAGCGGCTGGCCTCGCTGGATGCGACCCGGCAATCCGGCGCGACGGTCCTGGCGATCGGCAAATTCCTCAATACCATCATCAAGTTCATCATCGTCTCCTTCGCCATCTTCTGGGTGGTGCGGATGCTGTCGAAGCTGCGGCTCGACAAGCTGGGCGCCGTCCAGGCGGCGACCCCGCCGACCGAGGTGCTGCTGGCGGAAATCCGCGACGAGCTGCGCGCCGCCCGGAGCACCCCGGCGCCGAACCGGCCGGCCGCACCGCCCAGCGCCGTGGCTTAAGCGGGGCCGCGGCGGCATGGTGCCGCCGCAGCATCCCGGGCGGCGCCCCGGTCCGACTTCGTCAATCCGCTTCGGCCGCCTTGCGCTTGGCCGCGTCGGCCCGCTTCTGGCCCTCGGTCCGCTCATCGCCGAGCACCTGGCGGATGCGGATTTCCTCCAGGTCCAATTCGCGTTCCAGCAGCACCAGCATGTCCTCCGCCAGCGTCCCGCTGCGGTAGTGCTCGGCCAGCGCCGCGCGCGCCGCCTCCATGGCTGCGAGGCGGATGCTCCGCCGCCCCGCCCGTTCGGCCGCGGCGGCGCCCTGGCCGGTGGCGGTCCGCTGCAGATAGCCGGCGCGGCCGCGGTATTCGTGCAGCAGGTCGGCGGCGATGGCGCCCTCCAGCGGATCCTGGGCACGGCGCTCGATCTCGGCCAGCGCGGCGGCGGCGATCAGCCGGCGCCCCTCCGCCTGTTCCGGGTCGATCCCATAGGGATGCCGGGGCACCTCGGCGCCCAGCCGGCCGATCAGCCATTCCAGCGTGGTGCCCTGCAGCACCAGCGTCGCCAGGATGGCGGTGAAGGCCAGGAAGACGATCAGGTCGCGCTCGGGAAACTCCTCCGGCAGGGCCAGCGCCGCCGCCAGGCTGACCACGCCGCGCATGCCGGCCCAGGCGATGACGGTGACATGGCTCCAGGGTGTCGGCGCCTCGTGCCGATGCGCGGATGGCAGGGAGCGCGGCAGCAGGCTGATCGGGAAGACCCAGAGGAAGCGCGAGAGGATCAGCGCCACAGCGATGCCGCCGCCGATCATGGCCAGTTCCAGCACGCCCCGGTCGGCGATGCGGCCGAGGATGGTGTTGAGCTGCAGGCCGATCAGCACGAAGACCAGGCTGTGCAGGATGAATTCGACGAAGCGCCAGATCGCGCCGGAATTGACCCGCGCGCTGTAGCTGAACTCGGTATGCTGCGCCCGGCCGAACATCAGCCCGCCGGTGACTACCGCCATCACCCCGGAAACCTGCAGCGCCTCGCCGGCCAGGTAGGCGCCATAGGCGGCAAGGAAGCCGGCGGTGGTTTCCAGCATCACGTCGTCGAGCCGTACGATGACCCAGAGCGCCGCCCGGCCGACCACCCAGCCGACGGCGATGCCGCCCAGCGCCAGGGCGACGAAGGTCGCCGCGCCGCCCAGCGCGCCGATGCCGCCGCCGCTCATCAGCGCCGCCGCAACCGCCATCTTGTAGAGCACCAGCGAGGAAGCATCGTTGATGAGGCTCTCGCCCTCCAGCACGGTGACGATGCGCTTCGGCAGCCGCAGCCGTTGCAGCACCGCGCCGGCGGCGACCGCATCCGGCGGGGCGACGATGGCGCCGAGCGCGAGTGCCGCGGCGAAGGGCAGGCCAGGCACCAGCCAGGTGGCGACGGCGCCGATGCAGAAGGCGGTGAAGACCACCGCACCGACCGCCATCAGCAGGATCGGCGTCAGGCTGGTGCGGAAGGCCCGCCAATCCGTGCGGAAGGCGCTGAGCTGGAGCAGCGGCGGCAGGAAGAAGGCCAGTGCCAGCTCGGGGTTCAGCCGCACCTCGGGCACCGCGGGGATGAAGGCCAGCACCATCCCGCCCAGCACCAGGATCACCGCATAGGGCACCTGCAGCTTGCGGGCGAGCAACGAGAAGCCGATGCAGGCGGTCATCAGCGCAAGCAGGATTTCGACCAGGGACATACCCGCTTCTAACCTTCCGGATGCAGCGCCGCGAGGCCTGCCCTGTGTGTCGGGCCCGCGAGGCCCGTCCTGTGCGTCGGGCCGCGAGGCCCGCCCTGTGCGTCGGGTCGCGAGGCCCGCCCTGTCGTCCGGCCGCGAGGCCTGCGATCGTCGCCGCCTGCCAGGGCCTGGTCGCGCTGCTGGCCGGCGTGCTGCTGCTTGGCAGCCTGCAGGGCTGGCTGGCGGGAGGCCTTCTTCCTGTCCTGCACCGCCGCCCTGGCCGACCGGCCGGAGCGCCGGACGGCGACGCGGCTCGCCGCCTGACGGATGTCGCTGTTCGGTCCTCGTCCTCAGTCCTGCCACCAGACCACCGGCGGCAGGTCGAGTCGGCGGCCCCGCGCGGCCTGCTCGGCTGCCGGCAGCACGTCGCCGCTCGGCCAATGGCCGCTGCCGAGCGCCGCGGCATAGCCCTCCGCCAGCCCGGCCGCCCGCATCGCCGCGGCGGCGGCGGCATGGTCGTAATCCAGCGGATGGTGCTCGATGCGGATCGAGCCGGCCTCGGGCAGCAGCAGGGAGAACCAGCCGCGCGGCGTGCCGTCATCGGCCGGCATGCCGATGGCGCCGGCATTGTGCCATAGCCGGCCATCGGCCAGCCGGGTGAAGGGCAGGCCGCAATGCCCGGCGATGACGCCCTCGGCGCCGGTGGCGGCGATCTCCTCCGCCAGCACTGCCCCGGGTGTCGAGGCGAACAGGAAGCGGTTGATGCTGGTGGCGCCGCCATGGACCGCCACCAGGCGCCGCCCGCCGAGCCGCAGCTCGATCCGTCGCGGCAGCATCGCCATCCAGGCGCGGTGGCGCGGCGTTATCTGGCGGGAGGCATGGGCGAACCAGTCACGGGCCAGCAGGTCGCAGGCAGTGCCCGTGGCGAAGCCGCAGCCGCAATCCGCGCTGCCGGTGGCCAGGCTTTCTTCGCAATTGCCCATGACGACGGCGATGCCGCTGTCGATCAGCAGATCGAGCGTCGCCGCCGCATCGGCGCAATAGGCGACCACGTCGCCGGTGCAGAGCATGCGGCTGGGCGGGATGCCGCGGCGGCAGGCCTCCGCCAGCATTGCCCGCAGCGCCTGCGCATTGGAATAGGGCCCGCCGAAGCAGAGCAGGGGTCCGTCGGTCTCCATCATGTCCCGATGATCCTGCCTGCTTCCAATCGCAGCCGCCGATCGGCGAATTGCGCTGCCAGAACCGGCTGGTGCAGCGCCACCAGCACCGCCAGCCCCTGCTCGCGCGCCAGCGTATGCAGCAGGCCGAGCACCGCCGCGGCATTCTCCGGGTCGAGGCTCGCCACCGGCTCATCCGCCAGCAGCACCGGGGCCCGTTGCATCAGGGCGCGGGCGACCGCGACGCGCTGCCGCTGCCCGCCGGAGAGATGCGCCGCCCGGCGGTCGCCGAAGCCCGCCAGGCCGACCCGCGCGAGGCAGTCCGCCGCCGCATCCCGTTCCGCCGCCGGCCACAGCCCGAGCGCCGGGCGCCAGAAGCCGCAGCGCCCGAGTGCCCCCACCAGCACGTTGCCCGCCGCCGTCAGCCGCCCGGCCAAGGCATGCTGCTGGAACACCAGCGCCGGGCGGGCGCCGCCCGAGACGATTTGCCCGGCATGCGGCAGCAGCCCGGCCAGCGCCCGCAGCAGGCTGGTCTTGCCGGCACCGGAAGCGCCTTCGAGCGCCACCACCTCGCCCGGCGCCACCTCCAGCGCCACGCCGCGCAGCACCGGCCGGCCGCCGAGCGTCACCTCCAGCCCATGCACCGACAGGCCCCGGCGGGTTTCCAGCATCAGAGCAGCCGCCGGCGCAGGGTCGCGGAGAGGCGGTCCGCCGCCATCACCAGCGCGACGATGATCAGCAAAATCGCCAGCACCCGGGCGAAATCCAGCAGATCCACCGCATTCTTCAGCTCCTGCCCCAGCCCGCCGGCACCGACCAGCCCGAGCACGGTGGAGGCGCGGATATTGAACTCCCACACGTAGAGCAACGCGGAGGCGGTCTGCGGCAGGGTCTCCGGCAGCAGCACGACGGCAGCCGCCTGGGCGCGGCTGGCGCCGGCGGTCAGCGCTGCCTCCACCGGGGCGAGGTCGGCGGCTTCCAGCGCTTCCGACCAGAGCTTGGCGATGGAACCGGCGGAATGCAGCGCCACGCCGAGCATGCCGGCGAAGGGGCCGAGTCCCACCGCGGCGACGAAGATCAGCGCGAAGACGAAGCCATCGATGCCGCGCAGCACATCGAGCAGGGCCCGCGCCGGCTGGTACAGCAGCGGCCAGGGCGCCACCGGCCGGGCCGCCAGCAGGGTCAGCGGCAGCGCCAGCAGGGCGGCGACGCTGGTTCCGAGGGTGGCGATGGCGACGGTCTCCGCCGCCCGCCGCAGCAGGTCGTCGAGGCCGGAGAAATCCGGCGGGAAGGCCCCGGCCAGCCAGCGTCCCAACCGGGGCAGCCCGGCCAGCAGCCGCGGCAGGTCGGGCTCCACCACCAGGATGCAGGCGGCGTTGAGTACGACCAGCCCGACCAGCCAGCCCAGCTTCCGCATCAGCC
>JAQGIA010000574.1 GCA_028291445.1 Belnapia sp. | reverse complement strand
GCGGCCGGCTGGAACAGCCGCGCTACCGCCGCATCTTCCTGCACGTCATCGAGGACGAGGACCGGATGCGCGGCTTCAAGCTGAGCACCAAGCTGAACGGCGACTGGGAATTCCTGCAGATCCTGCGCCGCTTCGGGCGGGAGGCGGCGGATCGCTTCCTGGCCCGGCATTTCGACACGCTGGGCAAGGAGAGCACGCTGGATATCCAGCGCTACCTGTGACCGGAGGCAGCCAGCGGCCGGAGCCGCGCCGGCTGGCCTCGCGCCACGATGACGATGGCCGCCTGGCGGAAGCGCCGGGCGAACACCGCCAGCCGGCGCGGATCGGCCGCGATCAAAAGGTGCGCCTCGCGCCAGCTTCCATGGCCGCCCTGCCCTTCGGCGCTTGGCAGGCGGCGGGTGGCCTGGCGCAGCCGGTCCTGCATCCGGGCGTTCCAGCCCGCCGGCATGCGCCGGCTGAAGGGGTTCCAGGCGCCGATGAAGCCGCCCCGGCGGGCGCCGAGCCGGGCCAGCAGCGCATCCACCGCCGGGCTGCGGCGGCCGATGCGGATCGTGGCGCCGGCCGCCTCGTAGGTGCTGCGGCGATAGGCGGCCAGCAGCCTGGCGGTCATGCCAGCTGGAACAGCATGCCCTTGAGATAGGCGCTTTCCGGCAGCTGCGGATGCACCGGGTGGTCCGGCCCAGCGCCGCCCTGGAACAGCAGCTTGGCATCCCGCTTCGCCCTGCCGAGGCCCCAGATCACCGATTCGGCGAATTCGCCCGGCGCCACATGATGGCTGCACGAGGCGATGAACAAGAAGCCGCCCGGCGCGACCAGGGTCGCCGCCATGCGCGCCAGCTTGGCATAGGCCCTGAGCGCATTCGGCTGGTCCTTGCGTTGCTTGGCGAAGGCGGGCGGGTCGGCGACCACCATATCGAAGCGGCTGCCGGCATTGCCCAGCCGCTCCAGCTCCTCCAGGGCCTCCGCCTTGCGGCCGATGACGCGTTCGGCCAGGCCATTGGCCTTGGCGGTCTCATAGGCCAGTTCCAGCGCATGGGCGCTGCGGTCGAGCAGCGTCACCTGGGTCGCGCCAGCCGCGGCGGCGCGCAGGCCGAAGCCGCCGGTATGGCAGAAGGCATCCAGCATGGTGCCGCCGGCGGCCAGCTTCGCCTCCCGGTCGCGGGTCTCCCGCTGGTCGAAGAACCAGCCGGTCTTCTCGCCACCGAGCAGGTCGACCGAAAAGCGCAGCCCGCCCTCCTCGGCCAGCACCGGCCCGGCCTCGCCGAGCAGCGGCCGGGTCTCCTCCGGCAGGCCTTCCAGGGTGCGGACGCTGGCGTCGTTGCGGGCGATGATCAGGCGCGGGGCGAGCAGCTCCGACAGCGCCTCGACCAGCAGCGGGGTCAGCGCCTCCATCCCCGCGGTATTCGCTTGCAAGGCCAAGGCATCGCCGTAGCGGTCGATGACCAAGCCGGGCAGGCCATCGGCCTCGGCATGGACCAGCCGGTAATGCGGCGTCGCGTAGAGCCGGTCGCGCAGCGCCAGCGCGGTGGCGAGGCGGGCGCGGACCCAGCCGGCATCGATGCTGGCGGCCGGGTCGCGGTCCAGCCGGCGGGCGGCGATCAGGCTATGCGGGTTGAACAGCCAGGTGCCATGGCGGACCCCGTCGTCGCCCTCGAGCCGCACCGGCGCGCCGGGCGGCAGGACGCGGGCCGCCGGGGACATGGCGATTTCATTGGAGAAGGCCCAGGGATGGCCGGATTTCACCCGCCGGTCGCGACCGGGGAGCAGGCGGATCAGGGGATATTGGGGGTCTGGCATCAGGCGGCGGAAGATGCCATCCCGACGCTGGAAGCGCCATGCCATCCCGGCGCCCCGGATGCCATGCGTGATCGGGCAAGTGCCCCGGCAAGGAGATTGGGCCATGAAAGTATTGCGCGACCTGCCCAGCCTGCGCGCCGCCCTGGCCGGCCTCGGGCCGCTGGCGCTGGTGCCGACCATGGGCGCGCTGCACGAGGGCCATCTCTCGCTGATCGCGGCGGCGCGGGCGGCGGCGCCGGCGGTCGCCGTCTCGATCTTCGTCAACCCGCTGCAATTCGGCCCGAACGAGGACCTCTCCCGCTACCCGCGGCAGGAGGCGGCGGATCTGGCGATGCTGGAGGCGTCCGGCTGCGATCTCGCCTGGCTGCCGAGCGTCCCGGTGATGTACCCGCCCGGCCGGGCCAGCAGCATCGCGGTGGAGGGTGCCGCCGAGGGCTGGGAGGGCACCGCGCGCCCCGGGCATTTCAGCGGCGTCGCCACCGTCTGCACCAAGCTGTTCCACCAGACCGGGGCGGTGGCGGCGATGTTCGGCGAGAAGGACTGGCAGCAGTTGCAGGTGATCCGTCAGGTGGTGCGGGATCTCGACATGCCGATCCGCATCATCGGCTGCCCGACGGTGCGGGAGGCGGATGGGCTGGCCATGTCCTCGCGCAACCGCTTCCTCGGCGCCGAGGAGCGATCCCGGGCGGTGGCGCTGCCGGGGGCGATGCGGGCGGCGATCGCCGCCATGGCGCAGGGAACCGCGCCCGCCTCTGCGCTG
>JAQGIA010000496.1 GCA_028291445.1 Belnapia sp. | reverse complement strand
CCGCCCCGGCGAGCCGCTCACCCGGTCGCGCACCAGCACCCGCCCGCCGTCCCGGCCGCGCGACGAGGAAGCCCCGCGCGTCCGTGCCGCGGCGAAGCAGAAGGCCACGGCGAAGCCCTCGGCCAATCGCCGCGTCCCGGTCGCCCCGGTGCCGGAAGCCAAGATCATCCGCCGCCGCGTCGGCGTGCCGCCCATGCCGGTGCCGCAGGACGACGGGCGGCCCAAGCCGGTGCTTGGCCAGGCGCCGGGCCCGGCGCTGGAGAAGGAAGTGATCGCCGCCGGGCCGGATGCCGCCAAGCCCGCCCGCCGCGGCCGTGCCAAGGTCAAGCTTACGCCGGACCGGCTGGAGCAGCTCGTCAATGCCGCCCGCACCAGCCTCGAGGACGACAAGGCCGAGGATATCGTCGTTCTCGACGTCACCGATCGGGCCAGCTTCACCGACCGGATGATCATCGCCACCGGCTTCGTGGACCGGCAGATCCAGGCCATGGCCAGCCATCTGCAGGATGCGCTGGAGAAGGTCGGGATGAAGCTGCGGCGCGATTCGATCCAGGCCTCGGATGATTGGGTGCTGATCGATTGCGGCGACATGGTCATCCACCTGTTCAAGGCGGAAGCCCGGGCGACCTATGCGCTGGAACGCATGTGGGGGCCGGAAAGCCCCCCCGGCGGCCCCGGCAGCGAGGATAGCGCGACCCTGATGGACGGCGACCAGCTCCCCGAGTGAGCCGGGCGCCGCGCCTTATCGCCGTCGGCCGGTTGAAGCCGGGGCCGGAGGCGGGCTTGTTCGAACAGCACAATGCCCGCCTCCGGCCGCCCTTTGCGGTGACGGAAATCCCCGAGGCGCGCGGCAGCGCCGGCGAGATCCGCCGTCGCGAGGCGGCCGGCCTGCTGGCCGCCGTGCCGGACGGCGCCTTCCTGGTCGCCCTGGACCTCGGCGGCACCGCGCCGACCAGCGAGGCCCTGGCCGCCCTGGCGGAACGCTGGGACGCCACCGGCCGCGGCCTGTGCTTCCTGATCGGCGGGGCCGAGGGGCTCGACCCCGCGGTGCTCGACCGGGCCGACCACCTTCTGTCGCTCGGCCCGCTCACCTGGCCGCATTTCCTGGTGCGCGGGCTGCTGGCCGAGCAATGGTACCGGGTGCAGGCGATCCGCGGCGGCCACCCCTATCATCGGGCGTGGCGGCCGTAGCCTAGGATCGGTGCCGGCGCCGCGATGGCGCAGCAAGGAGATCGGGTGATGGGCCTGTTGATACTCGCGGCGCTGGTCTGGGTCGGGGTGCATGTCGGCATCGCCGGCACCGCGGTGCGCGGCGCCATCGCCGCCCGCACCGGGGAGGCCGGCTTCCGCATCGGCTATTCGCTGGTCTCGGTCGCCGCCATCGCCTTCCTGGTGACGGCCTGGCGGGCGGCGGAGACCACGCCGCTGTGGTTCGCCCCGCCCTGGCTGCGCTGGATCCTGGCGCTGGTCATGCTGCCGGCCTTCGTGTTCTTCGCGGCATCCTTCCGCCGCAACCCAACGGCGGCCGGCGGCGAGGCGCTGATCGGCGCCGGGGCCAGCGGCATCCAGCGCATCACCCGCCACCCCATGCTGTGGTCCTTCGCCGCCTGGGCCGCCGTGCATATGATCGGCAATGGCGACAGCGCCGCGCTGGTCTTCTTCGGCGCCTTCCTGGTCACCGCCCTGGCCGGCATGCCGAGCATCGATGCCAAGCTGGCGCAGCGGGCACCGGCGGATTGGCCGCGGCTGGCCGCCGCCACCTCCATCCTGCCCTTCGGCGCCATCGCCGCCGGGCGCAACCGGCTGGTGCTGGGCGAGATCGGCTGGGTGGTACCGGCGGTGGGGCTGCTGGCCTGGGCGGCGATGCTGCACCTCCATGCGCGCTTCTTCGGCGTGGCACCGCTGATCCTGGGTGACGGGCATGGATGACCAATCGAATGCCGGGCGCCTCGCCGCCCGGCCGCGCCCCTTCGCGCCGATGGCCTGGCCCTTGCCGCCCGGCCTGCACCCACTGGGCCTGCACCCACTGGGCCTGCACCCGCTGGGCATGGGCGGCGCGCGGGATGGGCTGCTGCGGGTGCCGGCAGCGCCCCTCGACGGGCCGCTGCCGCTGATCGTCATGCTGCATGGCGCGGGCGGCGACGCCGAACGGATGCTGCGCCGCATCCTGCCGATCGCGGATGCGGCGCTGTTGCTGCTGCCGGAGAGTCTCGGCGCCACCTGGGACGTGCTGGAGGGCGGCTATGGCCCGGATGTCGCCCGGATCGACGCCGCGCTGGCCCGCATCCTGGCCGCCTGGCCGGTCGACCCGGCACGGCTCGCCATCGCCGGCTTCTCCGACGGTGCCTCGTATGCGCTGTCCCTGGCGATGATGAACGGCGGGCTGTTCAGCCATGCCCTGGCCTTCTCCCCCGGCTTCGCCGTACCGGTCAGCATCGAAGGGCAGCCGCGCCTGTTCCTCAGCCATGGGACGGAGGATGCGATCCTGCCCATCGCCCGATGCAGCCGCCGGCTGGTGCCGAAGCTGCGGCAGGCCGGCTACGCGGTGGAGTATCTGGAATTCCCCGGGCAGCATGAATTGCCGGAGGCGGTGGCGCGGGCCGGGCTCGCCTGGCTGAACGGTCCCTGAGCTGACGCAGTTCGGCCGGGGCAGTTAGGCCGGGGCAGTTGAGCCGGGGCGCCGCGGGTGCCAGCATCCCCCGAACCACAGGGGGAAACGCCAATGGATACGATCACCGAGAACCTCGCCGGCAAGGTCGCCATCGTCGCCGGTGCCGGTTCCCGCCCGGGCGATGGCGTCGGCAATGGTCGCGCCGCCGCCATCCTGCTGGCGCGGGCCGGGGCGAAGCTGGTGCTGGCCGATGCCATCCCCGAATGGGCCGAGGACACCCGGCGGATGATCGAGGCCGAGGGCGGCGAGGCCATCGCCGTCACCGGCGACGTGACCCGGCCGGAGGATTGCCGCCGCATCGTCGCCGCCGGCGTGGAGCGCTGGGGCCGGCTGGACGTGCTGGTGAACAACGTCGGCATCAGCGGCCCTTCCGGCACCGCCGAGGATGTGGACCCGGAGGAATGGGCGCAGGGCCTGCTGGTGAACGTCACCTCGATGATGCTGATGGCGAAATACGCGGTGCCGGAGATGCGGAAGGCCGGCGGCGGCGCCATCGTCAACATCGGCTCGGTCGCCGGGTTGAAGGGCGGCCATCCCTCGCTGCTCTATCCCACCAGCAAGGGCGCGGTGGTGAACATGACCCGCGCCATGGCGGTGCATCACGCCAAGGACGGCATCCGGGTCAACTGCGTCTGCCCCGGCATGGTCTATACGCCGATGGTCCAGGCCAATGCGATGACGCCGGAGAAGCGCGAGGCGCGACGGAAGCGGAGCATCCTGCAGGTCGAGGGCAGCGGCTGGGACATTGGCGCCGCCGTCACCTTCCTCTGCGGCGGCAATTCGCGCTGGATGACCGGGGCCATCGTGCCGGTGGATGCCGGAGCGACGGCGATCGCCGCGCTGCCGAGCGGCGTGGGGTAACAGTCACGGGGGTAACGATCATGCAGCAGGATCGCCATGGGCTGGCGCTGTCCACCGGCTCGGATGCCGCGGCGGCGGCCTTCGTCGCCGGCAACGACCTGCTGCTGACCCATTGGCCCGGCGCGGCGGCCGCCTTCGACCGCGCCATCGCCGCCGATCCCGGCTTTGCCCTGGCCCATGCCGCCCGGGCGCATGCGGCGCTGCGGGACGGCGATGCGGCGGGGGCGCGGCAGTCGCTCGCCGCCGCCCAGGCCCTCGCCCCCGGCCTGCCCGAGCGGGAGGCGCGGCACATCGGCTATTTCGCGCTGTTCCTGACCGGCCAGGCCGAGGCGGCGCTGGCCGCGTTCCCTAGGCATATGGCGGATCATCCGCGCGATGCCATGGTGCTGGTCACTGCCATCACCCCGAACGGACTGATCGGCGGCAGCGGGCGGGCCGACCGGCATGCCACGCTCCGCGACCTGATGGACCGCCTGGCGCCGCATTACGGCGCGGATTGGTGGTTCGGCGCGATGCATGGCATGGCGCTGTCCGAGGCCGGCGAGGGCGCGGCGGCACGGCCCTTGATCGAGCGCTCGCTCGCCGCCCGGCCGGACAATGCCTGGGGCGCCCATGCGCTGGCGCATGTCTGCTACGAAAGCGGCGAGACCGACACCGCCCGGGCCTTCCTGCGCGGCTGGCTGCCCGGCTACCCGCCGGCCGGCTCGCTGCACGGGCATCTGGCCTGGCACTTGGCGCTGGGCGAGATCGAGGCCGGCGATGCGGCGGCGGCCTGGCAGGTCTTCCTCGCCGCCTGCGCCCCCGAGAGCCATGCGGGGCCGGCGCGGCTGAAGCTGACCGACGCCGTCTCCTTCCTGTGGCGATGGGAACTGGCCGGGCAGCCACGCGATGCGGCGCGCTGGCGCAGCATCCTGGAATTCGCCCGGGCCAATTTCCCCCGTCCGGGCTTCGCCTTCGCCGACCTGCACGTGGCGCTGGCCGAGGCGGCGGCGGGCGATGGCGATGCCCTTGCCGCCTGGGTGGCGGAGGTGGAAGCGCTGCGGCGCGCCGGCCGCTACCCCTCCGGTCCGGTGCTGCCGGCGCTGGCCGCTGGCTTCGCCGCCTTCGCCCGGCAGGATTATGCCGGGGCGATCGCCGCCATCGCCCCGGTGGCGGCGGCCCGCGAGCGGATCGGCGGCAGCCGGGCGCAGATGGATCTGGTGGAATTCACCCTGCTGCGCGCCACCGTCGAGGCTGGGCGGCTGGAGGCGCTGCCGGGCCTGCTGGCGGCGCGGCGGCGTGGGCCGGCCCCGGCACCGGTCGCCGGGCTGCATGCTTAAGCCGCATCGTGGAAGATGATGCCCAGGGTATGCCGCTGCCCGCTGCGCAGCCGGCTGACGCCGTGCCGCATGGTGACGCGATAGGAACCGCGGCTGCCCTGCACCGGGCGCTGGGCCACGGCGAAGGCCGCCGCCTCGCCCTGGGCCAGCGGCACCACCTCGGCGCGGGACTGCATGCGCGGGCGCTGCTCGGTCAGCAGGAATTCGCCGCCCGAGAAATCCGCCCCCGGCGCCGAGAGCAGCACCACCACCTGCAAGGGGAAGACATGCTCCCCGTAAAGATCCTGGTGCAGGCAGTTATAGTCGCCGGGTCCGTAGCGCAGCAGCAAAGGGGTCGGCTTCGCCTGGCCGGCGGCATGGCAGCGGGCGAGGAATTCGGCATGCCCGGCCGGGTAGCGGACCGCCAGGCCCATGGCCTCGTTCCAGCGGTTCGCCACCG
>JAQGIA010000495.1 GCA_028291445.1 Belnapia sp. | reverse complement strand
CGCCACAGAAGGCGCGCATCCTGCTGATGCTGGCCCTCACGGTGAGCCGGGACCCGGCGGTGATCCGCCGCATCTTCGCCGAATACTGAAAGGCGCGGATCAGTCCAGGCGGACGTCCGCCGCCTGGGCGATGGCCCGCAGCTTGATCAGCTCGCTGCGGATGTAGCCGCCGAATTCCGCCGGCCCCAGCGGTGCGGGCGTGGCGCCCAGCTCGATGATGCGGGCGGTGATCGGGGCGCTCCGCACCAGCGCCAGCGTCTCGGCCGCCAGGCGATCGACGATCGGTGCCGGGGTGCCGGCCGGGGCGATCAGCCCGGCCCAACCGAGGATTTCGAAGCCCGGCAGGTCGGCCGCTTCCGCCACCGTCGGCAATTCCGGCAGTTGCGGCATCCGCGCGGCCGAGGTGACGCCGAGCGCCTTGACCCGGCCGCCCTGGATATGCGGCAAAGCGGCGGCCAGGCTGTCGAACATCAGCTTGACGTTGCCGGCGATGAGATCGGTCATCGCCGGGGCGGAGCCGCGATAGGGGATGTGGTTCAACTGGATGCCGGCCTGCTGGCAGAAGGCCTCGGCGGCCAGGTGCAGCGAGCTGCCCGGCCCGCCCGAGGCGTAGTCGTACTGGCCCGGCGCCGCCTTGGCCTTGGCCACCAGCTCCGCCAGCGAGCCGAAGCCGGCGGCGGGATGCACCACGGCGATCAGCGGCGTGGTGAAGACCAGGGCGACCGGGGCGAAATCCCGCTCCACGTCGTAGGGCAGCCGGGACATGACGGCGGGGTTGATGCTGAGCGGGCCGGAGCTGGCCATGCCCAGGGTATAGCCGTCCGGCGGGGCTTTCGCGATCAGCTCCATGCCCGGCACGCTGGCGCCGCCGCTGCGGTTGTCGATGACGCAGGGCTGGCCCAGCCGCTGGCCCAGCTGCTCGGCGACCAGCCGGGCCATGATGTCGGTCGCCTGGCCCGGCGGGAAGGGCACCACGACGCGGACCGGCCGGACCGGCCAGGGTGCCGGGGCTTGGGCCGGGGCCTGGGCCTGGGCCCTGGTAAGCGTCGGCAGCAGCAGCGGCGCGGCGAGGATGCCGCGCCGGCCCAGCATTCCGGGCGGCCTCACCGGGCCAGGCGCTCGGCGATCTGCACCGCGTTCAGCGCCGCGCCCTTCAGCAGCTGATCGCCGCAGAGGAAGAGATCCAGGCCGCACTCGCCGAACACCGGGTTGGCCCGGATGCGGCCGGCCTCGACATCATCCTGGCCGGAGGCGGTGAGCGGCATGGGGTAGCGCTGCGCGGCCGGGTCATCGACCACCACCACGCCGGGGGCCTTGGCCAGCACCGCGCGGGCCGCCTCGGGCGTCACCGGCCGTTCGGTCTCGATGGTGACGGCCTCGGCATGGGCGCGGATGGTCGGCACCCGCACCGCGGTGCAGGAGATAAGCAGGTCGGGAACGCCCAAAATCTTGCGGCTTTCCCAGGCGACCTTCATCTCCTCCCGGGTATAGCCATTGGGCTGGAAGCTATCGATCTGCGGGATGACGTTGAAGGCCAGCGGATGGGCGAAGACCTCATGCCCGGCCGGGCCGCCCTCCAGCAGCACCCGGCGGGTCTCCCGTTCCAGCTCCGCCATGCCCTCGGCGCCGGCGCCGCTGGCGGCCTGGTAGGTCGAGACGATGACGCGCTTCAGGCCGAAGGCCTGGCGCAGCGGCTCCAGCGCCACGACCAGGATGGCGGTGGTGCAATTCGGGTTGGCGATGAGGCGATGCGCGCCGATGGCCCCGGCATTCACCTCCGGCACCACCAGCGGCACGTCGTCCTCGAGCCGCAGGGCGGAGGAATTATCCACCACCGCCACGCCGGCCGCGGCCAGCGCCCGGGCATGCGCCTTGGCGAATTCGCCGGAGACGGCGAGCAGGGCGAGGTCCAGGCTGCGCGCCGCATCGAGGCTGTAGCCCTCGATGGTGAGCTCGCCCCAGGGGGTTTTCTGGCGGGTGCCGGCGCTGCGGGAGGAGGCGAAAAGGCGCAATTCGGTGACCGGGAAGCGCCGCTTGTGCAGCACTTCGATCAATTCCTTGCCGACCGCGCCCGTGGCTCCGATCACGCCAACCCGCATGGCACCCTGCTTTCCTGTTTTGACCCTGGCGGATTACCGCAAGCCGGCGGCGGATGCCACAGAGCCGTGGCCCCGCCCCGCGCCGGGGTGCCATGCATCCGTAGCGGTGTCCTGCGTTGACCCCGTCGCCGCCCCCTGCCATCTGCCCTGCATGAGCGCTGATCCATCCCTCCGTGCCGTGAAGTCCTGGCCTGTCGAGGAAGCCGCCAAGGTCGAGGCGCGGCTGGCCGCCAGCCCGAAACCCGAGGGCGCCCCCAGGGAGGCATTGTTCCAGACCGGCTATGGCCCTTCCGGCCTGCCGCATATCGGCACCTTCGGGGAGGTGGCGCGCACCACCTGGGTGCGCCGCGCCTTCGAGCGGCTGACCGGCCTGCCCTCCCGGCTGCTGGCCTTTTCCGATGACATGGACGGGCTGCGGAAGGTGCCCGACAACGTCCCGAACCGGGAGCTGCTGGCGGGCTATCTCGGCAAGCCGCTGACCGCCATCCCGGACCCCTTCGGGACGCACTCCAGCTTCGGCGCCCATAACAACGCCCGGCTGCAGGCCTTCCTCGATGCCTTCGGCTTCGAGTATGAATTCGCCTCCAGCACGGAATACTACCGCGCGGGCCGCTTCGACGCGGCCTTGCTGCGGATGGCGGAACGGCACGAGCAGGTGCGGCAGGTGATCCTGCCGACGCTGGGTCCCGATCGCCGCGCCACCTATTCCCCCTTCCTGCCGATCCATCCGGAGACCGGGGTGGTCATGCAGGTGCCGATGGAGGAGGTCCGCCCGGCCGAGGACCTGCTGGTCTGGCTGGACCCCGAGACCGGCCGGCGGCACGGCACGCGGATCACCGGCGGCCATGCCAAGGCGCAGTGGAAGGCGGATTGGGCGATGCGCTGGTATGCGCTCGGCGTCGACTACGAGATGTCCGGCAAGGATCTGATCGACAGCGTGCGGCTCTCCTCGGCCATCTGCCGCATCCTGGGCGGCACGCCGCCGGTCGGCTTCACCTATGAGCTGTTCCTGGATGAGCAGGGCCAGAAGATCAGCAAGTCCAAGGGCAATGGCCTCACCATCGAGGAATGGCTGCGCTATGCGCCGCCCGAGAGCCTGTCCCAGTTCATGTATGGCCAGCCGCAGCGGGCCAAGCGGCTGTTCTTCGACGTCATCCCCCGCGCGGTGGACGACTACCTGGCCAATCTGGAAAAGCTGAAGGCCGCGCCGGACCCTTCCAACCCGGCCTGGCATATCCACAACGGCAGCAGCAACGACCCGGGCTCGCCGATCTCCTTTGCCATGCTGCTCAACCTGGCCAGCGTGGTGAATGCGGATGGGCCGGCGATCCTCTGGGGTTTCATCGGCCGCTACGCGCCGGGGATCACCGCCGAGAGCCACCCGATGCTGGCCCGGCTGGCGGAACATGCCGTGGCCTACTACCGGGACTTCGTCGCGCCGCAGAAGCGCCATCGGGTGCCGAGCGACCTGGAACGCGCCGCGCTGGTCGATTTGCTGCAAGCCCTGCGGACGCTGCCGGCCGAGAGCGACGCCGAGGCAATCCAGACCCTGCTGTACGAGGTCGGCAAGCGGCACAGCTTCGAGAACCTGCGCGACTGGTTCGGCTGCCTCTATCAGGTGCTGCTCGGCCAGCAGGAAGGGCCGCGCTTCGGCGGCTTCGTCGCGCTCTACGGCGTGGCCGGCACCATCGGGCTGATCGAGGCGGCGCTGGCCCGAGAGGCGCCAGGGACGTGACCAGGGACGTGACCAGGGGCGTGACCAGGGGCGTGACCAGGGGCGTGAGCCGGCCGGATCACCCCAGCGATCACGCCACCCTGGCGAAAAGGCCCGCGGCGCCGAGCGCCGAGCCGCGCGCCGGCTGGCTGGTCGCCCTGCGCCGGCATGGGCCGACCGTCTTCGGCCTGGCCCTGCTGGTGGGCGCGCTCTATGTCGTGCAGCGGGAATTCCGCGGCCTGTCGGTCGCCGATATCCGTACCGCCATGGCCGCGCTCACGCCCCGCAGCCTGTGGATCGCCGGCGGCCTGACCGTACTCGCCTATCTGGTGCTGGCGGTCTACGACAAGCTGGGCTCGACCTATGCCGGGCGGCCGGTCTCCTGGCCGAAATCCCTGCTGGCCTCCTTCTGCGGCTATTCCCTGGCGCATAATCTAGGCTTCGCCGCGGTTTCCGGGGCCGCGGTGCGCTACCGGCTGTATTCCGCCTGGGGGCTGACGCCGCTCGAGATCGCCAAGGTGGTCGGCTTCACCAGCCTGACCTTCGGCCTGGGCGGCATGGCGCTCGGCGGGCTGGTGCTGCTGATCGAGCCGGAGGTGGTGCCCTGGTTCGGCAGCCACCTGCCGCATTGGGCCTTGCAGGCGCTGGCGATCCCCTTGTGGGGCATCGTCATCGCCTATGTCGTCCTGAGCCGCTTCGTCCGGCACGTGAAGATGTTCAAATACGAGATCGAACTGCCCAGCCCGCGCATGGCGCTGATGCAGACCATGCTGGCGACGGTCGACGTGGCGATGACCGCCGCCATCTTCTACGCCCTGCTGCCCGAGGCGGAGGGGCTGACCTTCCTGCGCTTCGTCGGCATCTACCTCGCCTCCTATGCGGTCGGCATCGCCGCCAGCGTGCCGGGCGGGCTCGGCGTCTTCGACGGGGCCATATTGCTGGGGCTGCAGCCCTATATGCCGGCGCCGGAGGTGATCGGCGCGCTGCTGGTCTTCCGGCTCTATTACTACATCGTGCCGCTGTTCATCGCCGGCGGGCTGTTCGTCTCCTTCGAGATCGGCCAGCGCAAGGCCGCCTTCTCCCGGATCACCGCCTTCGGCAGCGGCACCGATGCGCTGGAGGTGCCGGCCATCGCCTCGCTGGTGGCGCTCGCCGGCGCGCTGCTGATCTTCCTCGGGGCGCTGCCGACGCGGGGCACCATCATCGAGGAATGGGCCGGGCATATCGCCGCCCTGGCCTCGCATTTCGCCGCCTCGGTGGTGGGCTCGCTGCTGCTGGTGATGGCCTTCGGGCTGCTGCGGCGGCTGACCATCGCCTGGGGCCTCACCCTGTTCCTGCTGCTGAACGGCGCCGGCATCGCCTGGCTGCGCGGCGAGGCCTGGTGGCTCTGGGGCGCCTTCCTGCTGCTCACCGTGCTGGTGGCGGCACTGCGCAGCGCCTTCTACCGCGACAGCCGGCTGGCGCGGGAGCCGCTCTCGACCCAGGCGCTGGTGCCGCTGCTGGCGGCGGGCGCCTGTGGCCTGACCCTGGCGCTGGTCGCCTATGGCGGCAAGGTGGCGGACGAAAGCTGGTGGACCGTGGTGCTCTCGCCGCTGGCGCCGGATAGCCTGCGATTCACCGTGGGCCTGACCGGCGTGCTGCTGCTGTTCGCCATGGTGCGGCTGCTGCGGCCGGCCCGGATCGCCGCCATCGCCTGGTCGCCCGAGACCCGCAGCCGGCTGGCGGCGCTTGGCGCCCTGGCCCCGGCCGAGGCGGATGGCGCGATATTCGGCGAGGGCGAGCGGGCGGGCTTCGCCTTCCTCAAGCGGGACGGGGTCTGGCTGGCGCTGGGCGACCCGGCGGGAGACCGGCGGGATGCGATCTCGGCCATCTGGCGGTTCCGCGACCTGTGCGAGCGGGCCGGGGTGGATCCGGCCTTCTGGCGCGTCGGGCCGGGACTGCTGCGGATCTATGGCGATATCGGGCTGACCGCCGTGTCGCTCGGCGAGGGGCCGCTGTACCTGGCGCTGAAGGCGGAGAAGGACCTGGTGAAGCTGCGGGAGCTGCTGCCGCGGGAGGGTTAGGGCAAGCTCATTTCGGGCGGTTGGCCGTAGGGAGTAATTTTCCCGTCAAACCAAAGGCCAGCCTCGGACCTCAAGCCCCGGACCTCAAGCCCCGGCCAGCTTCCGCATGTTCGCCCGCACCCGGCGATGCGCCGGAG
>JAQGIA010000465.1 GCA_028291445.1 Belnapia sp. | reverse complement strand
GCACCGGGCGCATCGCCCCCGGCTCCGCACCGATCTGGGTGGCGAGCAGGGCGAGCCCCGCATCCCCGGCGCGGCCGGGGCCGGCGGCGGCCAGCTTCTGGCCGGGCTTGAGCAGGTCGCGGAAGGGCTCGGCCGTACCGGCCGGCAGCAGGACCACGCTGCCATCCTCGAGGATGGCGCCGGCGACCTCGCCCTGCGGCGTGTAGTAGGGCTGGCGGACCACGCCTTCCAGGGTCAGCGCCGCGGCGCCGTCGATGGCCTGCCGGCCGGTCAGGTGCCAATAGAATCGCTCGACCACCACCGGGGTGACCTCGGTGGAGGGCGCGAAGGCCAGCATGGTGATGACCGGCGCGCTGCGGGCGCGGATGCCCCAGACGATGAGCGGCCGCCCGGCCGGGGCGGCGGCGCGCACGCCGTCCGCCACATCGGGCGGGAAGACGATCTGCGGTCCCTCGCGGAAGACCAGCGCATCGGTCTCGCCACGCGGATTGGGCAAATAGCGCTCGACGGTGCCGGTGAACGAGGGGAGCTGGGTCGGGTCGAACCATAGATCCGACCCGCGCGGCCCGGTGACCTTCCCGCTGGGTTGGTCACTGCTCGGTTGGTTAGTGCTGGGTTGGGCGAAAGCGGAAACCGGCGCCGCCAAGACCAGCAGCAGGCAGCGCCGATCGAGGATCATGGGCCGCGGACGACGCCGAAGACGAGCGACAGCAGAAACAGCACGATGAAGATGGCGAAGAGGATCTTGGCGATGCCGGCCGAGGCGGAAGCGATGCCGCCGAAGCCGAATAGGCCGGCCACTAGGGCAACGACGAGGAAGATGAGGGTCCAATACAGCATGGCGGTCTCCGCTACCGGTTGTTGCGGTTGAACGCTGGCCCGGCGAGGCAGTTGCCGGTATTGAACGACCCGTCGTTGCGCGATGCTCACATATTTGTGGCATCGCCTACCGGATCAGACCGGTCGCACCCCGCGGGTTACCGCCTGGTAAGTCGCGACAGCCAGGGTGGTGGGGTCGAAGGGCTTGGTGATGATGAAAGCCGGCTCCACCGCCTCCCCGGTCAGCAGCCGTTCGGGATAGGCGGTGACGAAAATCACCGGCGCCGTCAGGTCGCGGAGGATCCGGGCAACCGCGCTGGCGCCGTCGCCGCCGGCGCCGAGGTTGATATCGGCCAGCACCAGGCCGGGGCGCTCGGCCTTGGCGATGGCCACCGCCTCCGCCTCGGTGGCGGCGATGCCGACCACGCTATGGCCACAGCGTTCCACCAATTCCTGGATGTCGAGGGCGATGATCGGCTCATCCTCGATGATCAGCACGCGGGCGGTGACCCCGGTCCGCAGCCCGTCCCGGGCAGTCCGCAGCTCCTGCTCGGCCACGGCGGCATCGATTCGGCAGGCGGCGGCGGCGGCGGTCAGTGGCTGCTCCTCAAGCGCAGTCAGCAGCAGCAGCATGCGCTGGCGCAGCGACATGCCGGCGCTATCCGGCTGGTCGGAGGCATCCGCCTCCCGCACCGCATCGCCGATGGCGGCATAGAGCAAGGCCCTGGGGGAGGTGTGGGGGGCAGCTTCGAGTATGGCCTCGGCGGCCACCACCAAGCGCAGCGCATCCGCGACGACCGCATCGCCCTGCGCCTGGCTCCCGGTAAGGGCGCGGGCATAGCGCCGCGCATAAGGTAACGCCCGGATCAATCCGGCCCGATCAATCGCGCTCATGCCGTTTTCATCCTACGCACGCGATGGACATCCCTCGCCCCAAGCCGCTGAGGTTGATATTGAGCATGCTGTGACCGAACAAGCCATGGATCGCGCGCTGCGGCTAGCGCTCGCGCAATTGTTGCCGGAGTTGCGGGCTTTCGCCCGTTACCTCTCCGGCTCCCGCACCGAGGCGGATGATCTGGTCCAGGAGGCGGTACTGCGCAGCCTGCGCGCCCTGGATGGCCAGGCGCAGCCAGCGGACCTCAAGGCTTGGTGCCTGGCGGTGGTCCGCAACACCTTCCATGAGCAATTGCGGTCCCGCCGGCGAGAAGCCCGGCTGGCCGAAGCCATGCCGGAGCCCGAGACCGCGGCGGAGCAGGAAGTGCCTGGGCGGATGCGCGACCTGACCCGGGCACTGCGCGACCTGCCGCCGCTGTTGCGGGAAGCGGTGATTCTGGTCGGTGCCCAGGGCATGTCCCATGCCGAGGCGGCGGCGATCTGCGCCGTGCCGCTGGGCACGATGAAGGCGCGGGTCTCCCGGGCCCGGCGGTTGCTGGCCGACCGGCTGGATCGCGTCGCTCCCGATTCTGTGATCGTCTGACGCTCGCGTGATGCATCCCTTCCGTGGCGGCGATCACTACTCCCCAGAAGCATGTAGGGGACCGGGACCATGGACGGACACACCGACATCATCATGAAGCCGACCCACGCTGTCAGCACCGCCGCCGAATTTCACGGGCAACTTGTCGCCCTGCTACCCAAGCTGCGGGTCCAGGCGCTGGCGCTGACCCGCAACCGCGCCGCCGCCGAGGATCTGGTCCAGGACGCCGTGGCGAATGCCCTGGCCGCCAAGGACAGCTTCACCCCGGGCACAAATTTCGCCGCCTGGATGCATCGCATCCTGCGCAACCGCTTCATCAGCACCCTGCGGAAGCAGCGCGAGACCACGGACATCGACGATCTGCCGATGAGCGCCTTCGCGGTCAGCGGTGCGCATGAGGATCGGCTGATCCTGAAGGAACTCAGCCGCGCCTTGGGCCGGCTGCCCGCCGACCAGCGCGAGGCGCTGTTCATGGTGGTGTTGCAGGGCCTGTCGTATGAGGAAGTCGCCCAGGCGACCGGCTGCGCGGTGGGCACTGCGAAAAGCCGCGTCTTCCGCGCTCGCCGCCAGTTGCAGACCTGGCTGGCCGGCGAGGAGCATTCCGCCCCTGCCCAGGAGTTGACCCAGTCCCAGCGCAATGAGCGCCGCCATGAGACTCGGATCACCTCAGGATTTCTTGGCGAAGCGCGATCCGCGGTCTAGTGTGAGATGATGCGGAGTTCGGCGGCAGTTCTGAGAAGACCTGTCGCTAGCCCGTCCTTGGCGGCCGGGATGATGGGCAAAAGCGACAAAAAGCGTGCAACCACCCCGGCTAAGCCCGGTACCG
>JAQGIA010000455.1 GCA_028291445.1 Belnapia sp. | reverse complement strand
ATCGCGCCGCAGGCTGCGCTCGGCGAATAGCAGCGCCTCGATGCGGGCGCGCTGGGCGGCGATTTCCTCCGGCCGGCCGGCGGCACGGATGCGGGCCAGCGCGGCACGCGACTGCACCAGGGCGGCTTCCGCCTGGAGGATGGCGGCATCCTTCTGCCCCGCATCGGCGAATTCGGCGATGACCTGGCCCACGGCGACCATATCGCCCTCAGCCACCAGCAGCCGGCCGAGCCGGGTGACCGAAAAGCCGCCGGGTTGGTTCAGCTTGCGGATGCGGGTCGCCGGCTCCACCCGGCCGAGGGCGCCGACACCGAGCGGGGCGGCTACCACGGTTGCGGCCGGCGGAGCGCGGTCGGTCGCGCCCTGGGTAGTCCAAGCTTGGGTAGTCCAAACCCAGGCGCCCAGGGCGCCGGCGATGACCAGCCCGCCAAGCAGCCAGGCCGGACGGTTCACCGGAGGAGCGCCTCCGGCGCCAGCGGCTCGGCCGGGTCCGGCCCCTGTTCATCCAGGATCCCGAGGAATTCAGCCTCGTCCAGCACGTCGAAGGCGAGCAACGCACCATCCGGCGGGTCGCCGCAGCGGATATACTCGGCGATCAGCCCGACCAGCCCCGGCATGGCGGGATGGAACTGGCCGGCGGCGGCAGCGGCACCGGCCAGGGCGCCGCCCATGGCCATGCTGAGGAATGCCCCGAGGAGCGCGGTCGGCAGGCGCATCGTCAGGCCTCCAGCAGGCGGGAGAGCGCGGCATGCATCTGCCGCATCTCCTCGGGGGTCGGGGTGTACATGCCGAAGATCCGGGCCATGAACAGGCCGTCGCCGGCTGCCATGATCGC
The DNA here is from genome assembly GCA_028291445.1 of Belnapia sp. GTDB lineage: Bacteria > Pseudomonadota > Alphaproteobacteria > Acetobacterales > Acetobacteraceae > Belnapia. Next base: position 4,104 of record JAQGIA010000455.1, on the reverse strand, counting down.
CCCGCCGACACCTGGCGGCAGGCCATCGGCCAGCACCGCCTCGCGCATGCGGCCGACGACGGCGCGGACCGGGTCCAGCAGCGCCGGGTCGTGGTGGAAGGCGGCGAGGAATACGGCGGCGGCGCGGTCGCAGCGTTCGTTCCTGGCCTCCGGCGTCAGGCCGAAACCCCAGGCCAGCATGGCGCGGGTGACGCGGCCGCGGCCTTCCGGCTGGGCCGCGACGCCGGCGGCGAAATCGGCGGCGATGAATTCCGCCATGCGGCCGAGCAGGCCGGTGAGCAGCGCCTCCTTCGAGCCGAAATGATAAAGCAGCCCGCCCTTGGAGATGCCGGCCAATTTGGCCGCGGCTTCCAGGGTGAGGCCGGCGACGCCCTTGCCACGAACCAGGGTTTCCGCCGCATCCAGGATGCGGGTGCGGGCGTCGGTGGTAACCGGAGGCATGCCGTCCATCATAGCGGCAGCGTACTATACCGGCTGGACGGTGAGTCAACCGTCCAGACGGTACACTCGCCCGCGGACGCGAAACCGTTACCTCGGCCAGCGCCGATGCAGCCACAGCCACTCCGCCGGCCGCTCGGCGATCCAGGCCGAAAGCCGGTCGTTGATCGCCAGGGTCAGCGCCTGGATGGCGGCCTGGCGATCCAGGCCGGCGGCCAGCGGGCCGGCGGGCAGCGGAAGCGGCGGCTCCACCACCACCCGGAAGCGGCAGGGACCCAGCCGCTGCACCCGCCCCGGTACCACCGGGCAGCCGAAGCGCAGCGCCAACTGCGCCGGGGCCGGGGCAGTCATCGCCAGCCGCCCCAGCAGCGGCACCGCGATCCCGTCGTTCAGCTTCTGGTCGGCCAGCAGCCCGAGCACCCCGCCTTGCGCCAGGAAGCGCAGCGCCGCCCGCGCCCCGGCGGCTCCCTTGGGAAACAGCGGCAGGGGAGCCCCGGCGATGGCCTCGGCGCGGCAGGCATTCACCAGCGCATCCACCGCGCGATTGTCGGCGGCGCGATAGACGCTGCCCATGCGGATGCCCAAGGCAGCCAGCGCCGGCGGCAGCACCTCCCAATTCGCCAGATGGCCGGAGACCATGATCGCCGGGCCACCACCGGCGGCAATCGGCGCCAGATGCTCCGTCCCCGCCACCTCCCAGCGCAGCGCGGCGATATGCGGCAGTTCCGCCACCGTACGGCCGAGGTTGTCCCACATGCCGCGCAGCACCGCCTCCCGCGCCGCCGCCGGCAGGCCGGGCAGCCCCGCCGCGATATTGGACCGGGCGATGCGGGAGACCGGCAGCAGCGGCCCGATCAGGCGCGCCAGCCAGCCGCCGCAATTCGAGGCGTGCAGCGGCCCCAGCCGGCGGGCCACCGCCAGCACCAGCCGCGCAATGGCATATTCAATGCGGAACTTGAAAGACTTCATGCGGGGCTCAGGCGGGGATCGGCACCCGCTGCGCCAGGGGGTCGAGCAGCGCCTCGATCGCCGCCGTATCCTCCCATTCCAGCCGCACCGTCACCACGGTGACCCGGCTGCGGAAGGCCGGCGGGATGCGGACGAAATCCTTGCGGGTGGTGACCGGGATGGCGCGCAGCGATTCCGCCTCGGCCAGGATGTCGCGCATGTCCCCGGCATCGAAGGGGTAGTGGTCGGCGAAGGCGGTGCGGCCGGCGAGCACGGCGCCGGCCTCGGCCAGGGTGGCGAAGAATTTCTTTGGATTGGCGATGCCGCAGAAGGCATGCACCGGCTGGCCGGCCAGCAGCTCGGCCTCGGGGCCTGGCCGCAGATGGGCGCGCAGCACCGGCAGGCGGGGCGGCAGCAGCGCCGCCGCATTGGTCTCGTCCTCGCCGATGATGACCGCGGCGCGGCAGCGCGCGGCGGCGGCGGCGACCGATTCGCGCAAGGGGCCGGCCGGGATGATGCGGTTGTTGCCGAAGCCGAAATTGCCGTCGACGATCAGCAGCGAGAGATCCTTCAGCAAGGTCGGGTTCTGCAGCCCGTCATCCATCAGGATGGTCTGCGCCCCGGCCGCCACCGCCGCCCTGGCCCCCGCGCCGCGGTCGGCCGAGATCCAGGCCGGGCGGTCGGCGGCCAGCAGCAGCGCCTCGTCGCCCACTGCCTGGCTGTCGTGCTGCGCCGGATCCACCCGGACCGGGCCCTTCAGCCGCCCGCCATAGCCGCGCAGCAGGAAATGCACCGCGACCCCGCGATTCGCCAGCCGCTGGCCGAGATCGAGAGCCACGGTCGTCTTGCCGGCCCCGCCCGCCGTCGCAATGCCGCAGCAGATCACCGGCACCGGCGCCTGCCAGCCCGGCCGCGCCATCCGCCGCGCCGTCGCCGCTTCATAGAGCGAGGCGATCGGCGACAGCAGCCAGGGCATCAGCCCGGAGCCGGTGCCCCCCCAGAACTCAGGGGCGCGCATGATGGGTGCTTCGCATCGGGATCAGACCGGTCCTCGTTCCAGGGGCCGGGACCCACCCTGGGTCCCGGAACGGTGCAGCCCGAGGCCGACCGGGCTGGCGGCGACGCTGGCCAGATCCGGTCCCGGCCGGGTTTCGGCCGCCGTGTCGGTCCCAGCCTCGGGCAGCAGCCGCAGGAGCGCCTCGGCGACCTCGCCTGGCAGGTCGGCCGCCGGCGCGACGGTCGCGGCGGCGGCCTGGGCCAGATTTCGGCCATACTTCGAATCGCATAGCACGGCGCGGGCCGCGGCCGCCAGCGCGGCCAGAAGTGCGCCCGGCTCGGCTCCTTCCAGCCGCAGCGCGCCCCCGGCGGCCAGCAGCCGCGCCACCGGATCGGTGAAATTCCCGGTCCAGGGACCGAGCAGGATCGGGCAGCCCAGCCGGGCCGGCTCCAGCGGATTCTGCCCGCCATGCGGCACCAGCGACCCGCCAACCAGCGCCACGGTGGCGACCCGATAGGCCAGGCCCAGCTCCCCCAGCGTATCCGCGACATAGACCGCCGTATCCGGCCCCGGCAGCGCGCCGGTCGAGCGCAGCCGCACCGGCAGGCCCGCCTCCTCCGCCAGCTTCGCCAGCGCCGCGCCGCGTTCGGGATGGCGCGGCACCAGCAGCGTGAGCAGGCCGGGGATATCCGGCGCCAGCAGCCGGTGGGCGGCGAGCACGATGGCCTCCTCCCCTGGATGGGTGCTGGCCGCCAGCAGCACCGGGCGATCGCCGATCGCTGCCCGCAACGCTGCCAGCGCCGCCGGCTCGGCCGGCAGCGGCGGCGCCGAATCCTTCAGGTTGCCGGGTGCCCGGACCGCACGGGCGCCGAGGCCGGCGAAGCGTTCGGCATCGCCCGAGGTCTGCGCAAGTACCAGGGTGAAGGCCCGCATCAAGGCCCGGCCCAGCCCGGCGGCCAGCCGCCAGCGCCGGGCGGAACGCGCCGACAGCCGCCCATTGACCAGGACCAGCGGAATCGCCCGCGCCCGGACGGCGAAGATCAGGTTGGGCCAAAGCTCGGATTCGACCAGCGCGGCGACGTCCGGCCGCCAGCCGTCCAGGAAGCTGGCTACCCAGCGCGGCACGTCGAGCGGCACGAAGCGGTGCAGCACCCGGGCGCGCAGCGCCGGCGGCAGGCGCTTGTCCAGCAATTCGAGGCTGGTGACGGTGCCGGTGGTGAGCAGCAGGGTGACCGCCGGGGCGCGCTCCGCCAGGGCTTCGATCAGCGGCAGGATGGACAGCGTCTCGCCCAGGCTCGCCGCATGCAGCCAGATCAGCGGGCCGGGCGGGCGGTCGGCGCCACTGCCGCGCCGCTCCTCCAGCCGGGTGGCGAGTTCCTTGCCGCGCGCCAGCCGGTGGCGAAGATAGAACGGCAGCAGCGGCGCGGCGAGGCTGGCGCCGTAGCGCCAGGCCAGCGCGGCCAAACTCATGGGAGCGGGCTCAAGCGGCGATCCAGCCCCGGGTGGCGACCCAGGCATCGGCGGCGTCGCAGGCGGCGGTCAGCGCCGCCTCGATCGCCGGCAGCGCCTCAAGCGGGGCGATGCGCTCGACCGGCACCGGCGGGCCGAGCACCAGCACGCCGCGGGCGAAGGGCAGCGGCAGTACCATGCGGTCCCAGCTGCCGATCGCCACTGCCCGGCTGGTCCGCGCCGCGCAGGGCAGCACCGGCACCCCGGCCAAC
>JAQGIA010000414.1 GCA_028291445.1 Belnapia sp. | reverse complement strand
TGGACGAAGGTTAACCACAACTTTCTAACCAAGCGGGACCCGCTGCTTCGCCATCGATCCGGAGCGCCGGTGAATGGCGTGGGACTATTGGACCGGTCCCGCGGGAACGGCTCTTGGTCCTGCGACGCTTCGGCCGCCAATGAACGCAACGAATATCGCCGGGGCGGTCCCGCCTCGTGCCATCATCGCCATCCCCGCGCATGACGAAGCCGATTGGTTGCCTGCTTGCCTGGCGGCGCTTGCGGCGCAGCGGCCAGGCCGGGGCGCGGCCTTCGACCCGGCGGATCTGCTGGTGCTGGTGCTCGCCAACAACTGCACCGATGCCACCGCGCAACGGGCCAGGGCCATGGCACCGGACCTGCCGTTTTCCCTGCTGGTCAAGGAATGCCGGCTGCGGCCGGCGCAGGCCAATGCCGGCGGCGCCAGGCGGGCGGCGATGGAGGCTGCCGCCGCCCTGGCCGCTCCGGCCACCATCCTGCTGTCGACCGATGCCGATGCACGCCCGCAGCCGGGCTGGCTCGCGGCCAATCTCCGCGCCATCGCCGCCGGCGCCGATGCGGTCGCCGGTGCCATCGCGCTCGACCCGGCGGAGGCGGCGCTGCTGCCCGCCGGGTTGCGCCGGCGGGAAAGGCTGGAGGCCCGCTACGCCGCCCGGCTCGACGCCCTGGCTGGCCGGCTGGACCCGGTGCCGCATGATCCCTGGCCCAGCCATGGGACCCATTCCGGCGCCTCCATCGGGCTGCGGCTCGCCGCCTACCGGGCGATCGGCGGCATGCCCGCGGTCCCCTTCGGCGAGGATCGTGCCCTGTTCGCCGCGCTGGCCCGGCACGATGCCCGCATCCGCCATTCTTCCGCCGCCCGCGTCATCGTCTCCTGCCGGCTCGAAGGCCGGGCCAGCGGCGGCATGGCCGAGACCATGCGGCGGCGGCTGGCGGACCCGGCCGATCCACTCGATGCCCGGCTGGAGGCGACCATCCCGGCGCTGATCCGGCTGCGCTGCCGCCGGGCGCTGCGGCGGCTGTGGAATAGCATGCTGCGCCCCGGCGAGGTGCGGCGGCTGGCCCTGGCCATCGGCCTGGCGCCGGGCACGTTGCGCGAGATCGCCACGGCGCCGAGCTTCGGCCTGGCCTGGGAAGTGCTGCAGGCGGCCTCTCCCATGCTGCGGCGGCGGCCGATGACCCCAGCGTCGCTGCCCGGCGAGATCACCCGCATCGAGGCCCTGCTGCGGATGTTCAGCCCGCCGCCGGTCAGCCCACCACCGGCAGCCGCCGCAGCAGGTCCAGCCGATATCGCTCTGCTCGCTGCTGGCGCATGAGCGCCAGCCGTCCGGCGGCATCCGCGATGAAAGCCTCCGCCGCCGCATCGCCCGACAGCGGGTAATCCGTCGCGCCGGTCCAGTGCACCAGCACGACGTCGCCGCCAGGCTGGAGGGCAGCGCAGACCCGCTCGACCAACCGGGCCACATCGGCGCGGTCGAGGTAGTAGACCACCTCGGACAGCAGGATGAGGTCGAAGCTTCCCTCCGGCCAATTGCCGGGCACCGCCATGCGGCGGAAGTCGAGCACGGGCAGGCCGGCGCAGCGCGCGCGCGCCGTCGCCAGCGCGCCCTCGGCCACGTCGAGCGCCAGGAGCCGGTCGCAGCGCGCCGCCAGCATCTGGGTGAGCACGCCGATCGAACAGCCGATCTCCAGCGCGGCGGCGTAATGCGGCCGGGGCAGGGCGGCGAGGGTCGCGGCATACTTGCCGGCCTCGTAGCCGCTGGTGGCGAAGTCCCAGGGATCCGGCGCCGCAGCATAGAGGGTTTCGAAATAATCGGGCGGCAGGCTGGCGGCTGGCCGTTCCGTCAAGGGAAAGTCTCCAGCAGGACCTCGAAGGGGCGGTCGGCCAGGGCCAGGGCCTCGGGCGGCAGCGCGAAGCCGCCGGCCAGCTGGCCGGTCTGCGAGGCATGCGCGGCGATCGCCGCCCGCTTGGCCGGCAACCAACGCTGGATATCGAAGCGATGGCCACGCGGCGGCGCCGCCAGCCATGGTGGGTCCGGCAACGGAAAGTCCGGGATCGGCCAGGCATGCGCCCAGCCCCAGACCGGATAGGCCAGCAGTCGCGCCCCGAGCGCCCGGGCTGCGGCGGCCGCGATGGCGAAGGTGGCGACATGGTCGCCGTGCGGATCATGTTCCCAGGTTGCGAGAATGGTCGCCGGCCTGCCGCTGCGGATGATGGCGGCGACCGCGGCGGCCAGGCCCTCGCCAGCGGCGGGCACCGCCTGGTCCGGCAGGCGGAGGAATTCCAGGGCCGTGGGCGGCAGGCCCAGCGCGGCCACCGCCGTCTTGGTTTCCGCCTCGCGCAGATCCCGCATCATCGCGCGCGGCAGCCGAGGGTGGGAGCCGGTACCGTCGCTGACCACCATCACCCGCAGCGGCAGCCCGACCTCGACCGCCGCGGCGATGAGCCCGCCGCAGCCGAGGGATTCATCATCCGGGTGCGGCGCCAGCACCAGCACCGGGCCGTCGCCCAGCACCTGGCGCGGATCGTCGGTTTCCGGCAGCGATTCCGCCGCCCGTAGCCAATCCCCGGCCAGCATCGCCTTCAGTTCCACAAATCGCCGAAGGCGCCGGGCGCCGCCAGCACCGTGGCGGCGGCCATGGCCAGGGCACGGTCCGGGGCGGGTTGGCGCAGATAGGTCGCCAAGTCGCGGGCGATGCGCTCGGCCGGGCTGGGATGGAGGAAGGCCTGCAGTCCGATGGAGCGCTGGACCAGGGTCAGCGCCTCGAGCGCGGCGCGTTCCACCGCCAGCCGGGCAAGGTTGACGAAGGCGACGGTCCCTTCCGGCGGCACCGGTGCCTCGGC
>JAQGIA010000399.1 GCA_028291445.1 Belnapia sp. | reverse complement strand
TCCTAGGCAGCGAGTGCGACAGCCTCACGGCTGTTATCGTTCGCACTTAGAATCGGCCCGATGACGGCGGAACCATGCCGGGCAAAAGCGGCCTCTTTACCACGCGCGTCGAGCCTGTTTCGCCCCCGGAAGGTATCAGGATGGAGGCCCGATACTGGTGGAGGCGCCGGGCACTGCCCCCGGGTCCGCAACGATTATTCCAAGCCGTGTTTATCACCATAGTCACCGAAGTGACGTTCCTAGCTACTGCGCCGTGCCGCGAAAATCGAGAGGGCATTTCGCTCAAATCGCGGTGACACGGTGGGCGATGCACGCGTGCAACACTTTTGTGCCGTGTTCCTCCCAGGGCATGGCGTGAACGGCATGGCGTGGACGGCATGGCGCGGTGCGCTGGCGGGCGCTGTGCAAACGCGCCGAGCCCCCCTAATAAACCGCCATGCCCCTTACGCCCGAACAAGCCCTGGAAGTTGCCGCTGCCCGCGAGGCGGCGCAGCCCACCCGCCGGCCCACCGCCCCGGGGCTCGAGGCCCTGCTGTTCCAGGCGCTGCCGGTACTCGACCATGGCTTCGTCCGGGTCATCGACTACATGGGCGACGATGCCGCGGTGGTGCAGGCCGCCCGGGTCTCCTATGGCCGCGGCACCCGCGCCGCCAACGAGGACCGCGGCCTGATCCGCTACCTGATGCGGCACCGTCACAGCACGCCCTTCGAGATGTGCGAGATCAAGTATCACGTAAAACTGCCGATCTTCATCGCCCGGCAGTGGATCCGCCACCGCACCGCCAACGTGAACGAATATTCCGCCCGCTATTCGATCCTGGACCGGGAATTCTACCTGCCCGAGCCCGATCAACTGGCCGCCCAGTCCAGCGCCAATCGCCAGGGCCGCGGCGATGTCCTGCAAGGCGAAGAAGCCGCCCGGGTCATGGATCTGCTGCGCCAGGACGCGATGCAGACCTACGACCATTACGCCTGGATGCTGAACGAGGACGCCGGCGGCACCCCGGCCGACCCCGCCCGCCAGGGCCTGGCGCGGGAGTTGGCGCGGATGAACCTGACCCTGAACACCTATACCCAGTGGTATTGGAAAACCGACCTCCACAACCTGCTGCATTTCCTTTCGCTGCGCGCCGATGCCCATGCTCAATATGAAATCCGCGCCTATGCCGAGGTGATGCTCGATACGGTCAAGGCCTGGGTGCCGGCCTGCCACGAGGCCTTCATGGACTACCGGATGGGCGCGGCGACGCTCTCGGCCGGGATGCTGGCCGTGGTCCGCCGCCTGCTGGCCGGCGAGGCGGTGCCGCAGCAAGGCAGCGGCTTGTCCAAGCGCGAATGGCGCGAACTGATGGAGATGCTGGGCCGCCCAGTGGCATGATCCCGGATCGCATTGCCGCCCTGCTCGACTTCCTCGCCGTCGCCGACCGGCTGAAGCGCGTCGAGCGGCGCGGCTGCGTGCTGCTCGCCGATGGCACCGCCCGGCGGGAGAATGCCGCCGAGCATTCCTGGAACCTCGCCCTGGTCGCCGTGCTGCTGCACGGGGAGATCGCCGGGCCGGTCGACCTGGCCCGCGCCCTGACCATGGCCGCGGTGCATGATCTGGTCGAGATCGAGGCCGGCGATACCTACGCCTACGACCCCGTTGGCCAGGCGACCGCCGCGGCACGCGAGGCTGCGGCGGCGGATGTGGTCTTCGGCACCCTACCGCCCGATCTCGGCCAGCGCCTCCGCGCCCTGTGGGAAGAATTCGAGGCGCGCGAGACCCCCGAGGCCCGCTTTGCCATGGCCTGCGACCGGCTGCAGGGCTTTCTGCAAAATATCCTCAGCGATGGGCTGGCCTGGCGCGAGCATGGCGTCACCCATGCCGCGACCCTGGGCCGCATGCAGCCCGCCATGGCGGTCGACCCGGTCTTCGCCAGCCTCATCGGCCAGCTCTACGAGAAGGCGGCGGCCGGCCGCATGCTCGGATGAGCGGCAGCGCCCGCCCGGCCCCGAAGTCTCGGGCACGGCCGGCTGGCCGTGCCGCCACGCCCCGGGCCGGCCGCACCACCGTTCCGGGCAGCCCGCTGGACGGCTGGCGCCGCTGGCTTTGGGTCGGCGTCCTGGTCTTCGCGGTGATGATCGGCCTGCCGCTGGCGCATGCGCTGTTCGGCGAGGTGGTGGCGTTGCTCGGCGGGATGCTGCTGCTGGGCTTCCTGATCGGCCGCTGGACGGCGCCGCGGCGGTGAGCCTCATCGCCAACGAGCGGACCAAGCTGCTGGCCGGCAACCTGGATCGGGCGTCCACGGCCTGCCTGACGATTGGCATTTTCGCCCCGCTGGCTGGTCTCCTTTATGGAATCAGCGTTCTGAAGGAGGCGATCCCGCTCCCCTTGCTGCTGGTTGGCATTGGGTGTTGGCTTGGAGGCGCCGTCGCCCTACATCTGATGGCGCGACGTGTACTCGCCGGGCTGAACGGTTGAATGAATATTTTCTCCTCGCCTTCGTCGTGATGCCAGCCGTGGTGGTGGCCCTTGGTTGGGTTGCCGTCCGCCTCCATGAACGAGCGGAGCAACGGAACGGTCGGGACCACTAGGGTCCGGGCGCCGATCCTGTTGG
>JAQGIA010000382.1 GCA_028291445.1 Belnapia sp. | reverse complement strand
TCGTCCGGATGCGGCACCAGCTCCGCGCCACCCATGGCGCCGCCCGCCGCACCTGGGACCGGGTGATGGCCCAGCTCAGCCGGGACCCGGAGGCCTTCCGCCCGATGATCACCCACCGCCTGCCGCTCGCCCGCGGCCTCGAGGGCTTCGAGCTTGCCCGCCAGCGCGCCGCCAGCAAGGTGATCCTGACGCCATGAGCAACTTGGACAGGGTCGCCCTGGTTACCGGCGCCGCCCGCGGCATAGGTGCCGCCATCGCCGGCAAGCTGGCCGCGCTCGGTCATCCCGTGGTGCTGGCCGATGCGATCGGCGAGGTCGAGGCGACCGCCGCCGCCCTCCGCGCCGCCGGCCACCAGGCCCGCGCCATCATCCTCGACGTGGCCGACGACGCGGCGGTCGCCGCCTTGCCGGTCGCCCTGGGCGATTGGTGGGAGCGGCTCGGCGTGCTGGTGAACAACGCCGGCATCTCCCCGAAGGGCCCCGATGGCCGCCGCCGCCCCATCGCCGAACTGCCGGCCGAGGAATGGCGCCGGGTGCTGGCGGTGAACCTGACCGGCGCCTTCCTGGTCTCCCAGGCCTGCATCCCGCCGCTGCGCGCCCGCCGCTGGGGCCGGATCATCATGCTGACCAGCCAGGCGGCGCGGGCGAAGAGCCTCATCGCCGGCGCCCATTACGCCGCCTCCAAGACCGGGCTGATGGGCTTCGCCCGCAGCCTGGCGGCCGAGCTGGGCCCCGATGGCATCACCGTCAACAGCATCGCGCCCGGCCGGATCGACACGCCGATGGCCCGCGGCGCCGCGGCGGGGGTGAACGAATCCTTCGCCGCCAATATCCCGCTCGGCCGGGTCGGCACGCCGGAGGAGGTGGCCGAGGTCGCCGGCTTCCTCGCCTCGGATGCCGCCGGCTATCTCACCGGGGCGACGCTGGATGTCGGCGGCGGCAGCTTCATGCCGTAACCCCCGGTAACCCCGGTATGCCGCCTTCCTTGACACCCTACCCCCCGGCAGGCTTCATCCCGCCGCCCGATGCCGTATCCCCGCCCATGGGGACCCGACCCCCGGGAATCACCCTTGCCCGATGGGTCCGACCTTGAGCACCTCCATGGCGAAGAAGAAAACCGGCGGCTGGCTCGAAAGCATCAAGACCGTGGTCTATGCCGGGCTGATCGCCATAGGCATCCGCACCATCGCCTTCGAGCCCTTCAACATCCCCTCCGGCTCGATGATCCCGACTTTGCTGGTGGGCGACTACCTGTTCGTCTCGAAGTACTCCTACGGGTACTCGCGCTATTCCATGCCGTTCGGCCCGAACATCTTTCAGGGCCGCATCTTCGGCTCCCTTCCGGCGCGTGGCGATGTCGCGGTCTTCAAGCTGCCGCGCGACCCGAGCCAGGATTACATCAAGCGCATCATCGGCCTGCCGGGCGACCGCATCCAGGTCCGCAACGGCGTGCTCTTCATCAATGGCGCCGCGGTCAAGCGCGAGGTGGTCGGCCCCTATACGGTCGAAGGCGACGGTCCCCGCATGACCGTCCGGCTCTATCGGGAAACCCTGCCTCCCGCCAATGGCCACCCCGAGCGGGTGCACCAGCTGATCGAGCAGTCGGACGACGGCCCGCTCGACAATACCGGCGAGTACCGGGTGCCGGAGAACCATGTCTTCGCCATGGGCGACAACCGCGACAACAGCCTGGACAGCCGGGTGCAGAACGCGGTCGGCTTCATCCCGGTAGATAATCTGGTCGGCCGCGCCGAGTTCATCTTCTTCTCGGTCGATGGCTCCGCCGCCTGGTGGGAGGTCTGGGCATGGCCCTTCGCGATCCGCTGGTCGCGGCTGATCTCGGTGATCCGGTGATGGCATGACGACGGGGGGCGACCTCACGGTATTCGCCGCCCGCATCGGCCATGTCTTCGCCGACCCGCAACTGCTGACCCAGGCGCTTACCCACCGCTCCGCCGCCGATCCCAAGCGGTCGCAGCTCGATAGCAACGAACGCCTGGAATTCCTCGGCGACCGGGTGCTGGCCTTGCTGGTCGCCGAATGGCTGGCCGAACGCTTCCCGCAGGAACGCGAGGGCGACCTCGGCAAGCGGCTCGGCGTGCTGGTGGCCCGTGACACGCTGCTGCAGGTGGCCGAGAACCTCGGCCTCGCCGCGGTCATCCGGGTGCCGCAGTCGGAAGGCCGCGCCGGCTTGCGGGAACGCGCCAATGTCCTGGCCGATGCGGTCGAGGCCCTGCTCGGCGCGCTCTACCTCGATGCCGGCCTGCCGGCGGCACGGACCTTGGTGCGGCGCGAATGGGAGGCCCAGCTGGGTGCCGACCCGCGCCCGCCGATGTCGGCCAAAAGCCGCTTGCAGGAATATACGCTGGGCCGTGGCCTGGGATTGCCGGAATACCGGCTGGTTTCCACCACCGGTCCCTCGCACCAGCCGGTCTTCGTCGTCTCCGTCGCCGCCGCGGGGCGCGAGGCGGAGGGGCTGGGCGAATCCAAGCGCGCCGCGGAACAATTGGCCGCCGAAGCCTGGCTGGCCGGGTTAGGCCGAAAATGAGCGAAGTATCAATGAGCGACGGTCTACCTCAAGCGCCGACCCGCTGTGGTCTGGTGGCCGTGGTCGGCGCCCCCAATGCCGGCAAGTCCACCCTGGTGAATGCCCTCGCCGGCTCCAAGGTCTCCATCGTCTCGCCCAAGCCGCAGACCACGCGCTTCCGCATCCGCGCGGTGGTGATGCACAAGGGCGCCCAGCTCATCCTCGTCGACACGCCGGGCATCTTCGCCCCGCGCCGGCGGCTCGACCGCGCCATGGTCGCCGCCGCCTGGGGCGGGGCCCAGGATGCCGACCGCACCCTGCTGATCGTCGATGCCCGCGCCGGGCTGACCGATGCCGTGCGCGCCATCACCGACCGGCTCGCCAAG
>JAQGIA010000377.1 GCA_028291445.1 Belnapia sp. | reverse complement strand
GGGCAACACCCCGGCGATCAACACCCGCAGCGTGCCGGCGGTTTCGTAATAGGAGCCGTCCCGGCTCAGCAGGAATGGCTTGCCGTCCACCCGGAAGATGCGCTGCTGCATCGTCAGCCGCTGCACCTGCAAGTCAGTGGCGGGAAAGAAGGCGCAGCCGATGGATTTGGCGGCGGCAACCTGTTCTGGCGAGAGATTCAATTCACAGCGTTCCAGATGGCTTCGAACGGACGGCCGAACCGGCCGATGATCGCTGGCCGGTGCGGTTCGGGCGGCAACGTTCCGTCAAATATAACAGTGTCCAAGTGAAAGACAGTTGAAGCGGGCAATTTTATTTTTGCGGGAAGATCGTTACCCGGCGTTACTTTCACCCCCGCCAGCTTGCCGGGAAATCTCCCGGCCACGGAATGCCGATACCTGCCCAGACCGGCATGACGGTGGTGCTTGAAGATGCTGGAGCGGGCGGGGGGAATCGAACCCCCGACATTCAGCTTGGGAAGCTGACGTTCTGCCTCTGAACTACGCCCGCGCGCCGCGGCACAGTAGCCGCCCTCGGCCGCCCGCTCAAGCCCAGGCTTGGTCTTGTGCCGACTGGTCCCAGCCCGCATGGTTGCGGTCGAGGAATGCCGGGCCCAGGGCCAATCGCCAGGAGAGCCCAGCTTTGATACACCGTCGCGACCTGCTGCTCGGGGCCGGGGCCCTGACAGCCACGCCCGCCGTGCTACCCGCGCCAGCCGAGGCCCAGAGCGCCGCCGCGGCAGACCGAGGCATGCTGCGCGTGGCCATGACCACCGGCGATATCCCGCTGACCACCGGCCAACCCAGCCAGGGCGCCGAGGGCAACCGCTTCCTCGGCATCACCCTGTATGATCCGCTCATCGCCTGGGACCTGAGCAAGGCAGACCAGCCACCGGCGCTGAAGCCTTCCCTCGCCCTGTCCTGGACGGTCGACCCGAACGACACCAGACGCTGGACTTTCCAGCTTCGCCCCGGGGTGGCCTTCCACGACGGCAGCGCCTTCACCGCCGAGAGCGTCGCCTGGAACCTGGCCAAGCTGCTGGACCGCGACGCCCCGCAATTCGACCGGCAGCAGGCCGCCCAGGGCAGCCTCTGGATCGGCAGCATCGCCAAATGGGCGGTGAAGGGCCTGCTGACCATCGAGATCGAGACCCGCACCCCGGATGCGGTGCTGCCCTTCTCGCTGGCCAATGTCTTCTTCTCCTCGCCGGCGCGGTGGGAGGAGATGGGGCGCAGTTGGGAGCGCTTCGCCGAGAAGCCATCTGGCACCGGCCCCTATATCGCCGACCGCTTCATCCCTCGGCAGCGATTGGAAGCGGTGCGGAACGTCCATTACTGGGACAAGGCCCGCATCCCGAAGCATGAGCGGCTGGCACTGATCCCGATGCCGGATGCGCTAACCCGCACCGCCGCGCTGCTCTCGGGCCAGGTGGATGTCATCGAAGCGCCGCCGCCCGATGCCGCCGCCCGCATCCGCGCCAGCGGCGGCTCCGTCGTCACCAATGTCTATCCGCATAATTGGTGTTTTCACCTGAGCTTCATCGAAGGCTCGCCCTTTCGGGACATCCGCATCCGCAAGGCGGCCAACCTCGCAATCGACCGGGATGGCATCGTCGGCATGCTGAACGGCATGGCGGCGCCAGCGGTCGGCATGGTGAACAAGGGCCATCCCTGGTTCGGCACCCCTGGCTTCGAGATCAAATACGATCCCGACCAGGCCCGCCGCCTGCTGGCGGAAGCCGGCTTCGGCCCGCGCAACCCGGTGAAGATCAAGCTCATCATCTCGCCCAGCGGCTCCGGCCAGATGCAGCCGCTGCCGATGAACGAGGCGTTGCAGCAGAACCTGCGCGCCGTCGGGATCGAGACGGAATTCGACGTGATGGACTGGGAAGCGCTGCGCGCCCGGCGCCGTGCCGGGGCCGAGGCGCCGGAGAATCGTGGCTGCCACGGGATCAATAATTCCTGGGCCTTCTGGGACCCGGACATCGGCCTGCTTGGCCCGGCGCAATCCACCGATCGCCGCCCCGGCGGTTTCAACTGGGGCAATTTCATCGATCCGGAGGCGGATGCCCTGGCGATTCGCGCCCGCGCCACCTTCGATCCGGAGGCGCAGCGCCTGGTGCTGGCGGCGCTGCACGCCCGCATCGTCGACCAGGCCATGTGGCTCTGGGTGGTGCATGACGTGAACCCGCGCGGCATCGCCCGCCGGGTGAAGGGCTTCGTCCAGGCGCAGAGCTGGTACCAGGACCTGACACCGATCAGCCTGGACGGTTAGCGCCCGCCCGGGCCGCGGCCCGGGACGATTACCCTTGGGGCGACTGCACGATCACCCCGTGCCAGCCGAGGCCGGCACAGGTCTGGTAGCCCGGGATGGCGGCCGAGCATGAAGCTTGGTTTGGCGAGCCTGCCGGTCGCGGAGATCGCCGATAGCGGGGCCTTGACGCCGGGCGGGCGGCGGCGCTAGGTCGCAGTGGGCCGCGAGGCCCCCTCGCGATTTGTCCGGCCAGCTTGCGGCGAGGTAAAATATTCGCGCTAAATCGGCCGTCGAAGGTGCCCCAAGGCACCCTCACGCCCCGTCAAGGGTGCCGGACGCCATGCGTTTGCCAAGGTGTTCCATGTCGAAATCCCTGCCAGACCGTCCGCTCCGCCCCGCCACCCTGCTGGTGCGCGGCGGCACCACCCGGACCAACCACGACGAGACCTCCGAGGCGTTGTTTCTGACCTCCGGCTTCGTCTACGACAGCGCCGAGCAGGCCGAGGCGACCTTCGCCGGCACCGCCACCCATTATCAGTATTCGCGCTTCGGCAACCCGACCGTCGCCATGCTCGAGGGCCGGCTGGCGGCGCTCGAAGGGGCGGAAGCCTGCCGCGTCACCGCCACCGGCATGGCCGCAGTCCATGCGGCGATGCTGTCCCATCTGAAGACCGGCGATCGCGTCGTCGCCTCCCGCGCGCTGTTCGGCTCCTGCCACTGGATCGTCTCCACCCTGCTGCCGCGCTACGGCATCAACGGGGTTTTCGTCGATGGCGGCGATCTGGCCCAATGGGAGGCGGCGCTGGCCGAGCCGACCGCGCTGGTGCTGCTGGAAACCCCGTCCAATCCGATGCTCGAATTGGTGGACCTGCCCGCCGTCGCCGCGCTCGCGCACCAGGCCGGCGCCATCGTGGTGGTGGACAATGTCTTCGCCACGCCGCTGCTGCAGAAGCCGCTGACCCTCGGCGCCGATGTGGTGGTCTATTCCTGCACCAAGCACATGGACGGCCAGGGCCGGGTTCTGGGCGGCGCCATCCTCGGCACGAAGAAGTGGGTCGAGGACACCCTGCAACCCTTCATCCGCAATACCGGCCCCTCGATCTCCGCCTTCAATGCCTGGGTGATCTTGAAGGGGCTGGAGACGTTGCACCTCCGCGTCACCGCCATGGCCCGCAGCGCCGCCGCCATCGCCGAATTCCTCGGCGAACGGGTGGAGGTTTCCCGCGCGCTCTATCCCTTCTCCGCCAGCCACCCGCAATACGCGCTGGCGCAGCGGCTGATGACCGGTGGCGGGACCGTGGTGACCTTCGATCTCGCCGGAGGAAAGGACGCGGCCTTCCGCTTCTGCAATGCGCTGCGGGTGATCGACATCTCGAACAATCTCGGCGATTCGAAAAGCCTGGTGACGCATCCGGCGACCACCACCCATATGCGGGTCGGCGCCGAGGAGCGCGCCCGGCTCGGCATCACCGACGGGACGATCCGGCTTTCGGTCGGGCTCGAGGATGTGGCCGACCTGATCGAGGATCTGGCCGAGGCGCTGGATGCGGCCGGCGAGGCAGCGGTCGTCCATGCCGCCGAGTAGCCGCTGGACGATGATCGGCGCAGAGTGATGCGCCACACAGCATCTCGCTTGCAAACCCGGCGGGAGGGGGAAACAGGATGACGCGTCTCAAAGCATCGGTCTGGTTTGCCACTTGCCGGCGTCGGGCCTGACCGGTCATGGCCCGTCTCCCCGTCACGTCCGATGCCCGCAGCCCGACCTTCAGCGAGGTGACGCGGGAGGTGCGGGTTTCCGTCCGCACCTTCTACCTGGCCGACCAGTCGGAGCCGGAGCGCAGCCATTACGTCTGGGCCTACCGGGTCACCATCGCCAATGAGGGGCCGCGGCCGGTGCAGTTGCTGAAACGGAGCTGGCAGATCACCGATGCGCTCGGCCGGGTCCAGCGGGTGCATGGCGACGGGGTGGTGGGCGAACGCCCGGTGCTCGATCCGGGTGAGAGCTTCGAATATACCTCGGGCACGCCGCTGGCGACGCCCTCGGGTTTCATGCGCGGCACCTACCACATGGTGCTGAGCGATACCGGGGAAGCGTTCGACGTGGCGATCCCGAGCTTCAGCCTCGATAGCCCGCATCAGCCGAGCCGGCTGCACTGACCCTCGGCCAACCGCAGCCGGTCACTCGGCGGAGTTCGGTGCCGCCAGCTTGCGCTCGTAGTGCCGCGAATACTTGGTGGTGATCAGTTCGGTCTTGACCACGATGCAGACATCCGTGGTGTTGAACTGGGTGTCGAGCACCGCCCCATCGCCGACGAAGCCGCCCAGCCGCAGGTAGCCCTTCACCAGCGGCGGCAAATCATTCAGCACCGCCCGCTCGTCGAGGCCGGAGGGGTCCAGCCGGTCCATCGGCACGTAGCGCTCCGGCAGGGCGCGCGGCCGTAGCGGCGGCGGCGCCAGGTGATGCGCATGCAGATAGCTGAGCATCGGCGCCAGGACTTCGAGATCGGTCCCCGGCAGACTGGCGCAGCCGAACATCACATCCACCCGGTGTCGGGAGACATAGGCGGCGATGCCGCGCCAAAGCAGCTGCAAGGTCCCCCGGGTGCGGTGGTTGGCGTCGACGCAGGAGCGGCCGAGCTCCAGGATCGGTGCCGGCAGGTCGAGCAACGGAGCGATGTCGTATTCGGCCGCGGAATAGAAGCGGCCAACCGCTTGGGCGGCTTCCCGGCGGATCAGCCGGTAGGTGCCCACCACCGCTTCCGGCCCGTCCCCGCGGTCGTGGTCGATGACCAGCAGATGGTCGGCGACCACGTCGAACTCGTCGCGGTCGCGGGCGGTGGTGCGAGTCGCCGCATCCTCATGCGCCCCCATCTCGGTATAGAAGACCCGGTAGCGCAGCGCCTGGGCGGCATCCACCTCGGCCGCGGTCTCGGCAATCCGGACGCCGAGGTTGCCGGCACGAATTTCACCGAAACCGGCATCCGGCAAGGGCCGATAGGCGACGGTCATGTGCCAGGGGTTCGTTTCGATACCCGACGCGACGGGACGGGCGGCTTCGGCTCGGGGAAACGCCGGCCGAACAGCTCCAGCCGGTGGTCCACCAGCTGGAAGCCCAGCCGGGCGGCGATCTCCTGCGCCAGGGCCTCGTGCCGGGCCTCAGCGAATTCGATGACCTTGCCGGTATCGACGTCGATCAGGTGATGGTGATGGCCATGCTCGGTCGGCTCGTAGCGGGCGCGGCCGCCGCCGAAGTCGTGCCGTTCGAGGATGCCCTTTTCCTCGAGCAGACGAACCGTGCGGTAGACGGTGGCGATGGAGATGCGGTTGTCCTGCTGCGCCGCGCGGCGGTACAGCTCCTCGACATCCGGATGATCGGCACTGTCCGACAGGACGCGGGCGATGAGCCGGCGCTGCCCGGTCATCTTGAGGCCCCGTTCGATGCACAGCCTCTCGATGCGCGAGATGCCCTCACGGTCGGTGGAAGCGGGCGTATCCATGCGGCTGGCGGTCTGCCCTTCCTGGCAAACGGCAGGTCTGGCCTGCCGCGCGGGTCATCATCAGGATGGCGACCATAGACCGGCGGCGCGGCCAGGACCATGCCAGACGCGAGAGGTAGGTTCCGGTCTCGCCTCCGTTCTCGCCGCTGGCCCATCGCGCGGTCCGGCCCGGGCCAAAGCCGGGCCGGCCGCTGAGCGACCCTGCTACGGGGTCTTGACGGCGACGGCCGGCATGACCTCGCGCCGGCCGGCCCGCGGCGGACGGCCACGCGGCTTGGTGCCGAGCCCGATCTTCTTGGCCAGCGACGACCGATGCTTGGCGTAGTTGGGTGCCACCATGGGATAATCCGAGCCGAGGCCCCAACGCTCCCGGTATTGCTCCGGCGTCAGATTGTAGGAGGTCTGCAGATGCCGCTTCAGCATCTTCAGCTTCTTTCCGTCCTCAAGACAGATCAGGTATTCGGGTGTAATCGATTTCTTGATCGGCACCGCCGGTTGCGGCCGATCGGGCTGCGGCTTCACCATCGGCTGCCCAACCGAGGCAAGAGTCCGATAAACTTCCTGAATCAGGTTTGGCAGATCGGCCAGGGCCACCGAATTATTGGACACATGCGCCGAAACAATTTCAGCGGTCAGTCCCAGCAGCTCAGCAGAAGGAGTTTCGTCAGTCATCTGGCCCGTCTTCCCATCGATATGCCGATGGCTATAGTGCCAATGGTAGCCGTTTCGCAATCCGTTTCGCATGTTCAAAGGGCAAGAAACCTTGAGTTTTGTGACTGGGAAAGAACTGATTGGTGACCGGCAGCTCGACATTACAACCGAGACTTGCCCGATGACCTTTGTTAGGACCCGACTCGCGCTCGACCGCATGCCGGCCGGGGAAAGCCTGCTGATCAGGTTGCGAGGCGACGAGCCGCGGCGGAATATCCCGCAGACCGCAACGGAACAGGGCCATGCGGTGCTGGGCCAACAGGAGCTGCCGGACGGCACCACCCTGCTGCTGCTCAGGAAAGGCGGCTAAAGCGCATTTCGTTCGAGAGGGCTCACGGATGCGCTCTAGCCAGTTGAATTTGCGAGCGGATTGCCCCTGCCAGATGATTCCATCCGGCAGGGGTTAACGCTGAAACTTCGGTTTGTTGGCCGGGACCAGCGGGCAGCCGCCTGGACCGATCACGCCCCAATATCCCGGCGCAGCACCAGCGCATCCGCGCCATCGGCGTAATACCGCCGGCGGCGGCCCACCTCGACGAAACCGGCCGCGCGGTAAAGCCCCAGGGCGGCGGCATTGCCGGCTGCGACTTCGAGGAACATCGCTGTGGCGCCGCATTGCGCGGCGGCCTCCGACGCGGCATCCAGCAAGGCGGCGCCCAGCCCCTGGCGGCGGGCGGCGGGCGTCACAGCCAGGGTCAGGATTTCCGCCTCCCCAGCCACGGCGCGGGCCAGCACCAGGCCGGCACCCGGCTCGAACAGCCCGAAGGCGCCCGGCATCGCCAGCATCAGCGCCATGGCATCGGCGCCCCAGGCCTCGGCGGGTGGAAAGGCAGCGGCATGCAGCGCCGCGAGGCTCGGCGAATCGGCGGCAGTGGCCGCGATCATGCCGGGCGGCGGACCGCCGGCGGCTCGACATATAGCGGCCGGGCGGATAGCGGCGGCAGGGTGCCGGCCAGGCGCAGGGCGCCGACCGCGGCGACCGCGGCAGCCTCGGGCAGACGCTGGTCGCAGAGCATGGCATCGCAGCCACGCGCGGCCAGCCAGGCGGCGATGGGGGCGGCGGCATCGCCGGCGACGGCGACCTGCGGCGGCGGGTCGGGCAATTCGGCTTCGGCGAAGACCTCGGGCGGACCGGCGGCAACCAGCGAGCCGGCGGGGAAGCGTTGCAGCAGCACCCGGCCCCGACGATTGTCGATCACCGTCCAGACTGCCCGCACCGCCCGCACCTCGGCGGGCACCGCGGCGGTCAACGCCTCGCCGGTGGTGACGCCGATCACCGGGATGCCGGCACCGAGGGCCAGTCCCTCGGCCAGGGCCAGGGCGGCGCGGATGCCGGTGAAGCCGCCGGGGCCGACCACCGCGGCGATCGCATCCAGCGCCTGGGCGCCGCCGGCGCGCAGCACCGCCGCGGCCATCGGCGGCAGCAGCGCAGCATGGCCGCGGTCGCCGGCGGCCGACTCGCTGGCCAGCACCA
This sequence comes from Belnapia sp., assembly GCA_028291445.1. Lineage (GTDB taxonomy): Bacteria > Pseudomonadota > Alphaproteobacteria > Acetobacterales > Acetobacteraceae > Belnapia. Next base: position 6,948 of record JAQGIA010000377.1, on the reverse strand, counting down.
CCCCATCCGCCACCAGCGCGACGGAGCAGCAAGCGAGCGCAGCATCGAGCGCCAGGATGCGCGGCATGGAGGTCAGGCGGCCCAGGTCACAGCGAAAGCTCGATCATGACCGGCACATGGTCGCTAGCCTGAGGCCAGGCGCGGGCCGGCTTCAGGATTTCGTGCCGGCTGAGCGAGCCGGCCAGATCCTGGCTGACCCAGATATGGTCCAGCCGGCGCCCCCGGTCGGCCGCCGCCCAATCCTTCGCGCGGTAGGACCACCACGAATAGAGCTTCTGGTCGGCCGGTACGAAATGGCGGACCGCATCGTGCCACGCGCCGGCAGCCTGCCAGGCGGTGAGCGCCGCGATCTCCACCGGGGTATGGGAGACGACCTTCAGCAGCGCCTTGTGGCTCCAGACGTCATGCTCCAGCGGGGCGATGTTGAGGTCGCCCAGCATCACGCTGCGTTTCGCCGGACCACGCGCAGCCATCCAGGCGGTGGCCTCGGCGAGGAAGTCCAGCTTATGGGCGAATTTCGGATTGATCGTGATGTCCGGCTCATCGCCACCGGCCGGGACATAGAAATCATGCAGCTCGATCGGCCCGCCGGGGACATCCAGTTCCACCCCGATATGCCGGCAGTCGCCCTTCGCGCACCAATTCGGATCATCGGCACGAAGCCGGAAGGGGATGCGCGAGAGAATGGCGACCCCGTTGTAGCCCTTCATCCCCCGATGGGCGATGTGCGGGAAGCCGAAGGCCCGGATATCGTCGAGCGGGAAATGCTCGTCCGGGCACTTGGTCTCCTGCAGGCACAGCACGTCGGGGTCGAGCGCCGCCACCAACTCGGCCAGCAGCGGGCGCCGCAGTCGGACGGAATTGATGTTCCAGGTGACGATGCGCAACGCCTGCCGGGTGGCGGCGATGGCGGGCGTGGCCGGCATGCTCAGACGATCCTGGTACGGACTTCGCCGACACCCTCGACCATGCCTTCCAGCACATCGCCCTTCACCACCGCCGCCACGCCTTCCGGCGTGCCGGTCATGATGAGGTCGCCGGGCGCCAGGGTGACGAGGTGGGACAGGTTGGAGATCACCTCCGGCACCGACCAGATCAGCTTCGCCAGGTCGGAAACCTGGGTGACCTTGCCGTTCACCTTCAGCTCGATCTTACCCTTCGAGGGGTCGAAGCTGGCGGCGGGGATGAGGTCGCCCATCGGGGCCGAACGATCGAAACCCTTCCCCATATCCCAGGGGCGGCCGGTCTTCTTGGCCTCGTTCTGCAGATCCCGCCGGGTCATGTCGAGGCCGCAGCAATAGCCCCAGACGTGCTTCAGCGCATCCTCGACGCTGATATTGGCGCCGCCGGTGCCGATGGCGACGACCAGCTCCATCTCATGATGCAGCGACTTGGAAGCCGGCGGATAGGGCATGTCGGCGCCGCCGGTCACCAGCGCATCGGCCGGCTTCGTGAAATAGAACGGCGGCTCACGGGTCGGGTCGGAGCCCATCTCGATCGCATGCTCGGCGTAATTGCGGCCGACGCAGAAAATACGGCGGACCGGAAACAGCTGGGTGCTGCCCTTGATAGGTACGGCGGATACCGCCGGCGGAGCGATGACGTAATCGGGCATGCCGCGGAAACCTCCTGAACGAAACCGGAAGGAGGCATAGCAGTGCCGGTGCCGGGCCGGAAGCCCAGGGGAAAATCCGCGACTTACTGCTTAACGTTCAGACCTCAACCAAAATTCACGCAAAAGTTGATGAGGCGACCAAAAAAAGCGCCCGGACAGGGGGGTGTCCGGGCGCCGGTACTCTAGTTTTCCGATCGGAAAGGTCGGGCGAGCCGGTAGGGGAAACCGGGCATCACCACCAGCTTTTCAGGCTGCTGGTCTAGCGAGTATAGCGCCCGACTCATGCCAAAGCAAAAGGCGTTTACGCGGCAAGGCGGAACGACTGCGCCAAACCAGCCAAATCGCGCAACCGTGCATGGAATCCTATTCCGCAGCCTGGGGAATCCCAGGTTGGGATACACCCGCCTGTTGAGCCTGCCGCCGCGCTGCCCAGGTTTCAGCCGCCTCGCCGAAGCGTTCCAGTAGACCGCGGCTGACGCTGTCGCGTTCCCAGTCGTATTCCGGATGCCATTGCACCCCATAGGCGAAGCCGATGGCGTCACGCACACGCACCGCCTCGACCGTGCCATCGGGGGCCCAGCCCTCCGGTACCAGCCGGGGCGCCAGCCGGGCAATTCCCTGGTTGTGCAGGGAATTCACCGGAATATCCGTGGCGCTGGCGATATCCGCCAACAGGCTGCCCGGCACCAGCCGCACCCCATGCGCCTTGGCGACCCGGATGCGCGGCAGCTTCTGGTCGGAAGGGGTGGAATGGTCGATGCGGCCCGGCAGGTCCTGGATGCGCTGGTCGAGGCTGCCGCCCAGCGCCACGTTCAGCTCCTGGAAGCCACGGCAGATGGCCAGTACCGGCAGGCCGGCGGCGATCGCGGCGCGGATCAGGGGCAAGGTGGTCGCGTCGCGCTCCCGGTCCTCGGGCGTGCCCTCGGCATGCGGCGGCCCCTCGTAGTAGTCCGGGCAGACGTTGGACCGGCTGCCGGTGAGGATCAGCCCATCCAGCCGCGGCAGGATTTCGGGGACCAACGCCTCGCCGGCGGCTGGCAGCAGCACCGGGATGCCGCCCACCGGGCCAAGGACGACGCGTACGTAGCTGTCCGATGCGGCGTGATTGGGCGTGGCGAAGATGCCGAACGCCTTCACGCAGCAGGAGATACCGATGAGGGGTTTCATCACCATGACAAGGTCGCTCGCCAATGCGGCACGATCAAGACACCAGCGGCATAATCGACGGTAAATTCGTCATGCGCTGGCGCCGCTCAATTCGGTATGCCGAGTTCCTCGCGAAAGCGCGGGTCGTTGAAGTCGAATAGAATGGCAGGGAAGCGGCCGCCGTATTCCGGCTGGTACAGGCTGACCCGGGTCTCCTGCCCCTGGGCATCGATCACCGCCCATTGCTTCAACTCCACCGGATTATCGGAAAAGACCAGGGTAAGCTGGCCCTCCGCCGCCTGGCCGGTGCGGAACAGGGTGATGCGCAGCAGCCCGCCGCTGCGCTCGACGCGGCTGACGGTGACCTCGCCCGAGAGCTTCACCTCGTCGCGCAGCAGCATCCCGAGCGGCGTGGCCGAGAGCGGCAGCGTCGTCGCCTGCTTGAGCTGGCGGTCGAAGTAGAAGAACTGGCCATAGCTGGCGACTAGCAGCAGCGGCTCCGGCGGATCGTATTCGAAGCGCATGCGCCCGGGCCGCTGGATCCAGGCGGTGCCCTCGGCGGCGGCGCCGTTCTGGGCGATCTGCAGGAAGCGGGCCTTCAGGGTACGGAGCGCACCGAGCCAGACCTCGGCCCGGGCGATATCGGCCCGGTCGCGGTCGGTCAGGGCCGCTGACGCGGGCGTGGCCGCAAGCAGCGTGGGAAGGGCAAGCAGGGTACGGCGGTGCATCCCGCAGCATGTGGACCGGAACGGGGCGCAGTAAAAGTCCCGTTCGAGACAAGGCCGCACCCGGATGCAACACGGGCATTGCGTCTCAAGATTATAAACGACACTCTAAAATGTGAATAACGTATCGATTGTGTGATATTGGTCGGGACGCCGTTGCGCCGATCCTGTCGGCGCCGTCGCATTGGATGCCCTGCTATGTTCGCCTCCCTGCCGTCCCCTTTGGTTGTCATGCCGTCGCGCGTGGCCCAGGCCGTATGGCCCGCGTCCATGGCGCCACGGATCGTCATCGCCATCTCGGGCGAGTTGGCGGCGATGCCCTGGTGCCTGCGCGGCCTGCTGCGGCAGCGGACGCCGGAAGGGCTGCTGCCGGCGCGCGGCAGCTTCGGCGTGCTTCTGGTGCCGCTCGGCGACGCGGCCGCGGCGCGGGCGATGGTGGCCGGAATGGCCGAGCGGCTGCCCTTCCCGCTGCGGCTGGTGCCGCCTGACCGGCCTGCCGGGCCCGATGCGGCCGGCTGGGCCTGGCGCCAGGCCTTGCTCGCCGCCGCCGACTGGGCTGGCCCACAGGGTATCCTGCTGGCCACCACGGCCGAGACGGTGCCGGCACCCAACTGGCTGACGGCGCATCTGACGGCGATCGGTGCCGGCGCGGAGGCCGTGGCCGGCGAGCGCCAGCGGCCGGATGCCGCCGGCCGCTACGGTGCGCTGCTGCGGCGGATCGCCGCACAGCTCGACCCGCAGGACCCCTGCATGGCCGGGGACCAAGCCAGCAGTCTTGCCGTCACCACCATGGCCCTGGCCGGGATGCCGGTGCCGGCAGACGGCGCCAATGGCCTGCTGGCAGCGCTGCGGCGGCGCGATGCCCGCATCGACAGCCTGCGGGATAGGCTGGTGGGCGCGGCTGGCACAGCATCTGGGCCAGCCATGGAACGGCTGGGCCCGGCCTGCCGGCGGTGGCGCTGCCGCGCCGCGTTGCGCGAGCTATGGGAGGCAGGCATCGGCAGCATCGCCCCGGAGACGCCGAGGCTGCGGCGCTGGGCGGGACGGCTTGGGCTGCCGGCGGGGGCGCTGGCAGGGCTGCTCGGCGCCCGGCATTTCGGCACCGCCTGGGCCTCGGTGGAAGCAGCCAGCCCGCTGCTGCGGCCAAGGCCGCTGCCGGCGGCGCTGCTGCCGCTGGAGACGGCGCGGGCGCGCCTGCTGCTGGCCTGGCTGCGGCTGACGCGGCCGGTTCAGCGCGCCGGCGGACGGGCGGCCCCAGGCGGGGCGCTTGGCGTGGCCATGCCGGGGATCTGCATCGACTGATAGCCGCTGGGGATGCGGAAGCGGGCCGGGTCCTGCGCGCCGTAGGCCACCTCGGTCGCCTCCAGCGTGCCGGTCTGGCCACCATGCGTGCCGCTGCTGCGGAGAATGACGCCATCCGCCGTGACGCAGGCCTCGCCGCGTCCGGCGGTATCCTCGTAGCGCCAGAGGGTGCAAGCCAGGCCGGCGATCGTGGCGGTACCGGCACGGGTGAAGCGGGCGCTGTCCGGCGCCTGGCTCGGGATGCTGAGGCCGCCTGGACCGCCCTCGATCGGCAGGTCCATGATCATGCGCTGACGTTCCATCACCATGACCATTTTCTGGCTGCGCTGGTCCACCAGGGACCAGCCGACGCCGCCGGGCATGTCGACCCGCAGCTTCTGCTCCGCCACCAGCCAGGACATCCGCATGGTTGCGCCGGATGGTACCCCCGGCGGGGCCGCCGTGGTGCGATAGGCGATGCTGACGTCACGCGTCGGTATCAGCGGCGGCCGGTCCTGGGCCAGGGCGGGAGCGGCGGCCAGGGTGACGGCGAGACAGGCAGGAAAGCGGTGCATCGGGCGGGTCCTTGGTCCGGTATTTGGGCCAGCATCAATCCCAGCATCAATCATCGTCGTCGGACCGGCGGGTCAGCACTTCCCGCTTGCCGACATGGTTGGCCGGGCCGACCACGCCCTCCTTCTCCATCTGCTCGATCAGCTTGGCGGCGCGGTTGTAGCCGATGTTGAGATGGCGCTGGATGAAGGAGGTGCTGGCCTTGCCCTCCCGTGTCACCAGCGAGACGGCCTGGTCGACCAGGCCCTTCTCGCCCTCCCCGGCGCCGGCGATGCCCGAAAGGCCACCGTCGCCGCCATCGAGATCCTCCTCGGCCTCGGTAACCTCCTCCACGTAGGCGGGCTCGCCCTGGGCGCGGAGGAACTCGACCACCTTCTCCACCTCGGTGTCGGAGACGAAGGGGCCGTGCACGCGGGCGACACGGCTGCCGCCGGCCATGTGCAGCATGTCGCCCTGGCCCAGCAGCTGTTCGGCGCCCTGCTCGCCCAGGATGGTGCGGCTGTCGATCTTCGAGGTGACCTGGAAGCTGATGCGCGTCGGAAAATTCGCCTTGATGGTGCCGGTGATGACATCCACCGAGGGGCGCTGCGTCGCCATGATGACATGGATGCCGGCGGCGCGGGCCATCTGCGCCAGCCGCTGCACGGCCGCCTCGATCTCCTTGCCGGCGACGATCATCAGGTCGGCCATCTCGTCGATGACGACGACGATCATCGGCAGCGGGGCGAGGGCCAGCGGCTGATCCTCGAAGACCGGCTTGCCGGTTTCCGGGTCAAAGCCGGTCTGCACCCGGCGGGTCAGCACCTCGCCGCGGCGGCGGGCCTCGGTCACCTTGTCGTTGTAGCCGCCGATATTGCGGACGCCGAGCTGGGACATGGCGCGGTAGCGCTTTTCCATCTCCCGCACGGTCCATTTCAGCGCGCCGATTGCCTTGGGCGGCTCGGTCACCACCGGCGCCAGCAGATGCGGAATGCGGTCATAAACCGACAGCTCCAGCATCTTCGGGTCGATCATGATGAAGCGGCACTCATCCGGGCTGAACCGCCACAGCAGGCTGAGGATCATGGTGTTGATGGCGACCGATTTGCCCGAACCGGTGGTACCGGCAATCAGCAGATGCGGCATCCGGGCGAGGTCGGCGATGACGGCGTTGCCGCCGATGTCCTTGCCCAACGCCAGCGGCAGCCGGCCAGGATGGTGGGCCCATTCCTCGGCCGCCATGGACTCGCTGAAATAGACCGTCTCCCGCTTGGCGTTCGGCAGCTCGATGCCGATGACGTTGCGGCCGGAGACCGTGGCGATGCGTACCGCCGTCACATGCATGTTGCGGGCAATGTCGTCGGCCAGGCCGATGACGCGCGATGCCTTGGTGCCGGCGGCGGGTTCCAGCTCATAGAGCGTGACCACCGGGCCGGGGTTGATCGCAGCGATGCGGCCGCGCACGCCGTAATCCTCCAGCACCTGTTCCAGCAGCCGGGCATTGGACTGCAACGCATCCTCGGATGGCCGGCCGACGCGGCGGGCCGGCGGCGGATCGAGCAGCGAGAGCGGCGGCAGGCGCCAGGGGCTGTCCGCCATGTCGGCCTGCTGCTGGTGCGCTGCCTCGCT
>JAQGIA010000367.1 GCA_028291445.1 Belnapia sp. | reverse complement strand
CTCCGGCTCGGTAATCCCCAGGGTGCTCATCCATCCCACCACCGCGCCCTTGATGGGCCGCAGCAGCACCATGCAGAGGATGGTGAACAGAGGCAACCAGACCATCATCTGCAGCCACATCGGCGGCGCATAGGCCTTCTCGATCCAGAAGACCGGCGGCACCAGCACATGGCCGACCAGGAAGATGGTGAAATAGGGCGGTGCGTCATCCGCCCGCAACCGGCCGAGCGGCGCCCGGCAGTGGGCGCATTCCGGCACGACCCGCAAGTAGCCGGCGAAGACACGGCCGATGCCGCAATAGGGGCAGTGGTTGCCCAGACCACGTTTCACCGCGGTCCAGAACGGGACAGGCACGTAGATACCATTGGCCGGAACCCCACCTTGGGTTGCCAGCGGCGGCGAAACGGCGAGTTTCGGTTCCCAGCGCATGCAGCACTCCTGTCACGGCTCGGCCGTGATCTTTTGTCGACGGCGGCCCGGTCGGATGCGCGCTCGCTATAGCCAGGGTCATATCGTCCCGACCACCCCCGCGGTTCAAGCGCCGCGGCACCGCGCTGCGTTCCCGTCTGGGTCTCGCCAGCGGCATGGCTGCCGCCACGGCCGGCCAAACCTGCTGCGGCACCAGCCTTGCGGCACCAGCTTGCTGGCACCGGCCTTGCGACATGGCCAGGGCCGCGCGAGGCTCCGGCATGCCCGACCGCATCCTCGTCATCAATCCCAACAGCTCCATCCCCTGCACCGAGGGCATCGCCGCCGCCCTCGCGCCGCTCGGCCCGCATTTCCGGGTGATCCGGCTGGCGGAGGGGCCGCCCGCCATCGCCACCTGGCGGCACTGGTTCCAGGTCGCCGAACCGCTCTGCCAGGTGGTCGAGCGCGAGGCGGCGGCGGCCTATGTCATCGCCTGCCTCTCCGACCCGGGACTGGAGGCGGTCCGTGGCGTGACCGCGCGGCCGGTGCTCGGCATGTTCCGCTGCGCCGTCGCCAGCGCCCTTGCCGCTGCCCCCCGCATCGGGGTCATGGGCTTCGTCGCCGCCAGCGAGGCCCGCCAGCGTCGCGCCTTGCAGGCCATGGCGGTGGAGGACAGGCTCGCCGCCTGGCTGCCGCTCGACCTGCCGATGGAAGTGCTGGTCGATGCCGTCGCGCCGCGTGCGCGCATTCGGGCGGTGGCGAAGGCCCTGGCGGCGGCCGGTGCGGGGGCGATCGTGCTCGGCTGCACCGGCCTCGCCGGCCATGCCGCCGCGGCCGAGGATGCCGCCGGCATTCCCGTCATCGAGCCCTGCCTGGCCGCCGGGACGATGGCGCTGCAAGCGATTCACGATCCGGCAATGCTGCCAGCCATATTGGGTGCCTGACGCGCATTCCGCGCGGCTCGGGAGTCGTGGGTTGTGGCGTTCATTTGTGTACAACCCAGTCGATCCGTTGCGTAATTGACATGGCTGGTAGTGCCCATCCGGCCCTGGCTTCCGGGCGCCCATGCCTTTGGTTTTCGACCGGCGCACAATTGACCGGCGCAAAATTGCCGGATGACGCTCGCAGCCCGTGCCGGGGGAGCGGGCGGGAACCGGCATGATGCACAGCAAGGCAGGCTCTCCCGACAGGCCCGGAGCATGGCTGCGCATCCTGAGGGAGCGGGTCCTCCAGCCTGCCGGCGGGCGCCGGGCAGGCGGGCGCTGGGCAGGCGGGCGCTACTGGGACTGGCCAAGCCTCGGGCTGGCCGTCCTGGCCTTCACGCTGCTCTGGGGCGGCATCATCCTCGATATCCGCAACAATGCGCGCCAGGCCGCCAAGGCCGCCATGCGCGACACCGCCAACCTGGCACGCATGCTCGATGCCCAGATTTCCGGCCGGATCGGCACCCTCGACGCCACCCTGCGCTTCGCGCAGATGCTGCATGCCCAGCCGCTCGAAGCCCCGCCGTCCAAGACCCATGCGTCCAGTACCCAGGCAGCCGATGCCCAGGGGGAGCCAGGGGAGGCGTCGCCGGCCGGCCGGCTCCCCGGTTTCGCCTTCGGCCCTTGGGCCGGCATCGATCCGCAGGGGGGTATCGATCCGCAGGGGGATATAGATCCGCAGGGGGATATCGTGCTCGGGTCCATCATCGGCCCGGATGGCTGGCTGCTTGCCACGCAGGATGGCCCGGCGACGGCACCGGTCTATTTCGGCGACCAGCCGCATGTCAGTGGCCAGCTCCCCGGCCCGGCCGGCGAGCCGGTGCCCGACCGGCTGATGATCGGGCCGCCGGTCATCGACCCGGTCACCGGCCGCTCGGTGATCAATTTCTCCCGCCCGCTACGCGACGCCGTGGGCCGCAGCATGGGCGTCGTCGCCCTTTCGGTCGATAGCGCCAGCCTCTCGCGGCTCCATCGCACGCTGGAGCTCAAGGAAGGGCGGGTTCTCCTGTTCGGCCTGGATGGCGTCATCCTCGGCCGGGTGCCGGATGTCCCCGGTACGCTCGGCGCCCGCCTGCCGGATCGGGTGGTCGATCTGCTGCGCGGCGGCGTGGCGCAGCTGAGCGGACGCCGCATCAGCCCGATCGATGGGGTGGAGTGTTTCGTCAGCCTGCGCGAGGTGGCGGGCTATCCCCTGGTGCTCCTGGTGGGGTTTGCCGCCGATGAGGTGCTGGCAGGCACGCGTGACTCGCGCAACCGCCTGGTGCTGCTCGGCATCCTGCTGACCGGGCTGATCGTCGCCGCCGTGCTGACCTTCCGTGCCCGCCGCAGCCAGGCAGGCCGCCACCGCGCCGCGCTCGAGGCGGTGGTCGCGCATGTCGGCCAGGGCATCGTGGTGGTGAATGCCGCCGGCCGCGTCGTCCTGGTCAACCAGCGTTTCCAGGACCTGCTCGGCCTGCCCCCGGGGCTCGCGGTGCCGGGCCGGGTGATGGATACGGTGGTGGACTGGCAGGAGGCGAGCGGCGAATTCGGCGGGCCGACGCCGCGGGCGCATTCCCGGGCGCGCTATGCCGGCGTGGATGCGCCGCCGCTCATCACCCGGCGCATCCGCCCGAATGGCACCGAACTCGAAATCCGCACCGAACTGCTGCCGGATGGCAGCCAGGTCCGCACCTTCACCGATATCACCGCCGACCGGCTGACGACCGAGGCCATCGCCGCGGCGCGCGACCGTGCCCTGGCGGCCGAGGCGGCGCTGGCCGCGGCGCTGGAACACGTGCCGCATGGCGTGGCGCTGACCGGCGCCGACAACCGGGTCCAGCTCATCAACAGCCGGGCCGCCGCGCTGCTCGACCTGCCGCCGGAGCTGACCCGGCCCGGCACGGATCCCGAGGCGATCATGCGCTTCCAGCTGCTGCGGGGGGATATGGTCAGGTTCGACCCTACCGCCGTCGTCAGGTCCCGCGCGGTCTTCACCAACCGCGCGGCGCAGGTGCCGGACTACGAGCGGCCCTCGCTCGATGGTGGGGTCATCGAGGTGCGGACCGTGTGCCTGCCGGACGGCCGCATCGTCCGCACCTATACCGACGTGACCGCCCGGCATGAGGCAATACGCGAACGCGAGGCCGCCCGCGACAAGGCACTCGCGGCGGAAGCGGCGCTGACCGCGGCCTTCGCCCAGGCGCCGGTCGGCATCCTGCTGCTCGATGCCGATGGCCGGGTGCAGATCGTCAATCGCTCGGCCGCCGAATTGATGGACCTGCCGCCGGAGCTGACCCGGCCGGGGACGCCGTCCAGCAAGATCCGCTGCCTGCAACTGGCGCGCGGCGACCTTGCCGCGGTGCCCGAGATCGAGACGCTGGTGCGGGCCAATACCAGTGGCCTGCTGTCCGACATAGGTCCCTATGAGCGCAGCACCCGCGATGGCCGGATGATGGAAGTCCGCACCGGCGCGCTCGGCGACGGCCGGCTGGTGCGCACCTATACCGATGTCACCGCCCGCCACGCGGCGCTGCGGGAACAGCAGGATGCCCGTCGCGCGGCGGAGGCGGCGGCCCGTACCCGCACCGAATTCCTGGCGATGATGAGCCATGAGCTGCGCACGCCGCTGAATGCCATCATCGGCTTCTCCGACCTGCTGCTGAGCCAGGGCCTGCCGGCGAGCCAGATGGAATTCCTTCACCTGATCCGCGAGGCCGGCGAACATCTGCTGCGGCTGGTCGACGACATCCTCGACTTCGCCCGGCTGGAACGTGGCGGGCTGGCGCTGGAGGCGAGCGAATTCGGCATCCGCCAGGAGATCGGGGCGGTGGTCGAATTGCTGTCCCCCCAGGCCCGGTCCCGCGGCCTCGCCCTGGTCGTGGAGGTCGCGCCGGAGGTGCCGGCACGGGCCATCGGCGATGCCGGCCGGCTGCGCCAGGTGCTGTTGAACCTCCTCGGCAATGCGCTGAAATTCACCGAGGCGGGGCAGGTCTCGCTGCGCATCCGCCTGGCGCCCGAGGCGGCTCCGGGCGAGGCGTCGCCGCCGCTTCGCCTGGTCTGCACGGTACGCGACACCGGCATCGGCATCGAGCCGGCCATCCTGCCGGAGCTGTTCGAGGTGTTTTCCCAGGCCGACAGCTCGATCGCCCGGCGCTTCGGCGGGGCGGGCCTGGGGCTGGCGATCTGCCGGCTGCTGGTCGAGCGCATGGGCGGCACCATCACCGCCGAGAGCCGGCCGGGGGAGGGCAGCACCTTCCGCTTCACCATCGCCCTGGCGCATGTCCCGGCGGTGCCGGCGGAGGCCGAGACGGCGTCGGTCTGGCCGATGGCCAGGGCCGTGGGGCGGTGATGACCCCGGCCCGGCGTGAACCGGGTTCGGCGGGCCGGCGTCAGGGCATCCAGTCGGGCGGCGCGACGCTGCCCACCTGATCGGTGATGCGGCCATAGGCTTCCGGCCGGCGATGCCGGGCGAAGTCGAAGATGGTGGTGCGGCCGAGTTCGCACATCGCCAGGTCGCAATCGGCGACGATCAGCTCATCCCCCCAGCTCGTCGCCTGGGCCATGATCTCGCCGGAGGGGTTGACGATGATGGAATGGCCGAACAGCTCGTGCCCATCCTCGTCGCCCGCCTTGGCGACGCCGGCGGCGAAGCAGGCATTCTGGTAGCAGCCGGCCTGGATGCTGAGATGGCTATGGGCGACGCGCAGGTGGTGCGCCTCGAAGCCGCGGTTCTCCATGTTCAGGCTGGGCGTGTTGTAGCCGAGCATGACGAGTTCCACCAGCTGCAGCCCGAGCACCCGCCAGGCTTCCGGCCAGCGGCGGTCGTTGCAGATCAGCATGCCGATGTTGACCCGGTTCTCCCCCACCGGGGCGCGCACCACGGGAAAGCCGAGGTCGCCGACCTCGAAGTAGCGCTTCTCCAGGTGCTGCACGCGGCGCTGCGGGTCGAATTCCCGGTGCCCCGGCAGATGCACCTTGCGGTACTTCAGCACCACTTGGCCCGAAGGGTGGACATAGACGGCGGTGTTGTAGCGGTGGCCGTCCGGCGTCCGCTCGGCATAGCCGAGGTGGAAGCCGATGCCGTATCGGCGGGCCGCCTCGAACAGCGGCGCGGTGGCGTTGGAGGGCAGCGCCGTCTCGTACCAATGATCGGCATTGGCGAGGTCTTCCTCGTACCAGCGGGGGAAGAAGGTGGTCAGCGCGAGTTCGGGGAAGACCACCACCTCGGCGCCGCGCTTGTGGGCGGTCTCCATCAGCCGGACCATGCGGCCGACCGCGACGTCGCGGCCCTCGGCGCGCTGGATGGGGCCGAGCTGGGCGGCGGCGAGGATGAGGCGGCGGGTCATGCGGGGGCTCCGGTGGATGCGTGGCGGGAGCATAGCAAAGGATCGGGGTAGGCTCTGCCCCCGCCGTCGGCGGCAGTGCCGCCGAGACCTCAACCGCCAAGGACCGAAAGGCCCCTGGAGCCCAGATTTGCCGAGTTCGAGCTTCCCCGTCCGCTACGCCGCCTCCACCGTGATCCGTCGCCGCGCCTGCGCCATCCCACCGACTGCGTCGCCCATGCGTCCAGTCCTCTCGAACCGCCTCCGCACCATTCTCCCCCATGACAACACTGCAGCCTTGCGGCATGTCCCTCGCCAGGAGGAATTGCCCCAATGCTCACCCGCCGCGCCACCCTGGCCCTCGCCGCAGCCCCGCTCGCCGCCCCCGCCATCGCCCAGCCCGCGGAATTCCCCAGCCGCCCGCTGCGCATGCTCATCCCCTTCCCCCCGGGCGGCGGCAGCGACATCCTCGGCCGCCTGCTCGCCCAGCGCATCGGCGATGCCCTCGGCCAGCCGGTGGTGCCGGAGAACCGCGCCGGCGCCGGCGGCAACATCGGCACCGATGCCGCGGCCAAGGCGCCGCCGGACGGCTACACGCTGGTCACGGTGTTCAACACCATCGTGGTCAATCAATTCGTCTTCCGCACCATGCCCTTCGACCTGAAGAAGGACCTCACCCCGGTCGCCCGGGTGGCGCTCGCGCCCACCGTCATCGCCGGCGGGCCGAAGCTGAAGGCCAAGGACCTGGCCGAGGTCATCGCCATCACCCGCGCCCAGCCGGGGCTGCTGAACCACGGCACGCCCGGCCTCGGCACCATCACCCACGTCTCGGCCGAGCTGATGGATGCGATGTCCGGCGGCAAGCTGACCCATGTGCATTACCGCGGCACCGGCCCGGCGGTGACGGCGGCCGTCGCCGGCGAGGTGGAGCTGGTCTCCGCCCCCTGGTCGGCGGTCGAGCAATTGGTCAAGGGCGGCCAGCTCCGCGCGCTCGGCAACCTCGCCGCCGCCGACAGCCCGCTGATGCCCGGCGTGCCCACCGTCGCCGCCGCCGGCGGCCTGCCCGGCTATGCCGTGGACAATTGGGGCGCCGTCCTCGCCCCCGCCGGCATCCCCCCCGCCGTCCTGGCGAAGATCACCGCCGCGGTGCGCCAGGCGGTGGACACGCCCGAGGGCCGCCAGGCCATGGCCGCGCGCGGGATCGAGGCCGCCTTCACCGATGGCGCGACGCTCGCCCGCATCATGGCGGAAGACGGCGCCCGCTGGGAGCCGGTGATCCGCCGCGCGGATATCCGCGTCGAGTAGATCGCGCCGAACGTCTCGCATCCGTCCCGGCATGGAACCCGTATCGCCTTGTGGCGAAGGGGTGAGGCGCGATGCGAGATGGCGAGGCGGACTGGCTCGGCGACGCCCCGGGCCCGGCCGAGGCGACCCTGCAGGAGGGG
>JAQGIA010000332.1 GCA_028291445.1 Belnapia sp. | reverse complement strand
GGTGAAGGGCACCCGCAGCTCCCCGGCCAGCCGCAGCACCTCCAGCCGCGCCGCCGGGTGCTTGTCCGGGCTGCCGTAGTGGACGCCGCCCGGGGCGCAAAGCCGCTCGCTGGTGCTTTCCAGCATGATCCCTTGGCTGGCGGTCACCAGCCGCAGCGCGGCGATCTCCTCCCGCGTCATCAGCCCGGGATTGGCATGCGGCAGCAGGCCGGTTTCCCGCAGCACCAGCCCGCACATCGCCACCAGGTAGTCGATGGTGGTCGCATGGCCGAGCGCGGCCAGGCCCTCGCGCGCGGCACGCCAGCGCAGCTCAGGCTTGTCGCCCAGGGTGAACAGCGCCTCGGTGCAGCCGGCGGCGGCCCCGGCGCGGGCGATCGCCAGCACCTCCTCCGGCGCCAGATAGGCGGCGTGGCCGGCGTGTGGCTTCTCGGCGAAGGTGCAGTAGTGGCAGACATCCCGGCACAGCTTGGTCAGCGGGATGAAGACCTTGCGCGAGTAGGAGACGAGCCGGCCATGCCCGGCATCTCGCAGCGCCGCCGCCTCCGCCATCAGCGCATCCAGCGGCATATCCAGAAGCCGGTCCTGCACGGTGTTTCTTCCTATTCGCGGGCCTGTTCGCGGTGCGGCAACGGCGGGAGCGGTCTTGCCCGCATCCCCGGGAGGCCGCATCGTGTGGGAAGGCCCGGCGGGATGCAATGCGCGGGGTGGAGGGAACCGAGCCATGCAGATCGGCTTCAATGCGCCGGCCGGCGGACCGTTGGCCAGTGCCGCCGCCATGACCCGGCTGGCGGTCGAGGGCGAGGCCATGGGCTTCGACTATGCCACCTTCAGCGACCATGTGGTGATCCCGACCGATATCCACGCCAAATATCCCTATTCCGATACCGGCGAATTCCCCGCCGGCTCGCGCGGCGAGAGGCACGAGCAGCTTACCCAGGTGGCCTTCATCGCGGCCAAGACCCGGCGCCTGCGGCTGGTCACCTCGGTCATGGTCGTGCCGCACCGCCCCGCCGTGCTGACCGCCAAGATCCTCTCGACCATCGACGTGCTGTCCGAGGGGCGGCTGACCGTCGGCATCGGCGCCGGCTGGCTGGAGGAGGAGTTCGTCGCGCTGCAGACCGAGGATTTCGCCGCCCGCGGCACGGTGACGGATGAATACATCCTCGCCTGCAAGGAATTATGGACCAGCGACACCCCGAGCTTCCAGGGCGACTACGTCCGCTTCGGCGACATCACCTTCGCGCCCAAGCCGGTGCAGGCGCCGCTGCCGATCTGGGTCGGCGGCGAGAGCGGCCCGGCGCTGCGCCGTACCGCGAGGCTCGGCGATGGCTGGTATCCGATCGGCACCAACCCGTCCTTCCCGCTCGACAGCCTGGCCCGCTACCAGGCGGGGGTGGCGAAGCTGCGCGGCCTGGTCACCGCCGCCGGCCGCGATGCCGGCAGCGTGGCGCTGGCCTACCGCGTCCAGAAATACGGACCCGAGGTGCCCGCCAAGGCCGGCGACGGGGAACGCCGGATGTTCGGCGGCAGCCCGGACGAGATCGCCGCCGACCTGCGGGCGATGGTCTCGCTCGGCGTCGCCGCCATCGACTTCAACTTTCCCGGCGCGACGGTGGATGAAGCCCTGGCGGCGATGAAAGCCTTCCGCGACACCATCCTCGCCAAGGTCTGAGCACGATGAAACTCGGCATCACCATCGGCATGATCCGCGGCGCCAGGCCGCAGCTCGATATGGAACTGGTCCTCGAGGCCGAACGGCTCGGCTACGATGCCGTCTGGTGCGGCGAATCCTATGGCACCGATGCGGTGACGCCGATCGCCTGGGTGCTGTCCCGCACCAGCCGCATCAAGGCCGGCACAGGCATCATGCAGATGCCGGCCCGCACCCCGACCTGCGCGGCGATGACGGCGATGACCCTGCAGGCGCTTTCGGGCAACCGCTTCCTCTGCGGCGTCGGCCCCTCGGGACCCCAGGTGGTGGAGGGCTGGCACGGCCAGCCCTATGGCAAGCCGATCGGCCGCACCCGCGAGTACATCGGGATCATGCGCAGCATCCTGGCCCGGCAGGCGCCGCTGGAACATGACGGGGAGCATTACCAGATCCCCTACAAGGGACCCGGCGCCAGCGGCCTCGGCAAACCGCTGAAAAGCATCATCCACGGCGATCCGTCGCTGCCCTTCTATACCGCCTCCATCACCCCGGGCGGCATGCGGCTTTCGGGCGAGATCGCCGACGGCAACCTGCCGATCTTCATGTCGCCGGAAGCCGCCGATGCGGTGGTGGGGCCGACCCTGGAGGGCATGGCGAAGGCCGGCCGCAGCCTCGCCGGCTACGACATCGCGCCCTATACCAAGATCCGCCTGGGCGACGACCTTCAGGCCTGCCGCGATGCGGTGAAGCCGGAGCTGGCGCTCTACATCGGCGGCATGGGCGCGCGGGGCAAGAATTTCTACAACGACTACTGCAAGCGGCTCGGCTACCCGGATGCGGCGGTGAAGATCCAGGATGCCTTCCTCGATGGCCGCAAGGGCGATGCCGCCGCCGCCGTGCCGGACAAGCTGGTGGACGAGATCGCCCTGGTCGGCCCGGCCGCGCGCATCCGCGACCGGCTCGAAGCCTGGAAGGCGGTGGCGAAGGAGGGCAAGCTCGGCACGCTGGTGCTGACCGGCGCCGACGCCGCGGCGCTACGGGTGGTGGCCGAAGCCGTCCTCTGACCAGGGAAGCCGCCACGCCTGCCCGGCGTTTTTCATGCAGCGCCGGGCGCATCCCCGGCACGGCCGCCGCGTTGAGCGCTGGCAGGGAGCGCGGCGCCGCCGTCGCCCGCCATCGGGGAGCAGGGCATGGCCACCATCAGGGACTATACGTTGGCGCAATTTGCCGACACGGCCTTCCAGGATACGCCGGCGGCGCTGCCGGGCGGCTTCTCGCCACTCACCGCCGGGGCGCTCGGCGTCGTCGTGGATGCCCCGGGCGAAAGCTTCACCAATGGCGTCTACCGCCAGGACAATGCCGCGGCGCTGGTCGGCACCGGCATCCTGGGCGGGCAGGCCACCATCGTCCTGGCCTTCCGCGGCGCCGACGACCGGGTCGATTCCAACAACGTGCTGCGCGACCCTTCGACGGATTACGTCAAATTCGCCGAATTGATCGCGGCGGTCGACAAGCTCGCGGCCAGCGGGGCCTATCAGCAGGTGGCGATCGCCGGGCATAGCCTGGGCGGGTCCCTGGCGCAGGTCTTCATGGCCAATCACCCGGACGGCACCACGCCGGTGCATTATGTCGCCGATACCTTCGGCTCGCCCGGCGCCCTGGTGCCGGACGCCAATGACGCTCGCATCACCAATTTCGTGGTGGTGGACGACCCCGCCGTCTTCCTCGGCGAGAACCGCGAAGCGGTGGGCAATACGATCGAGGGCAATATCGTGCTGGAGCGCGGCGCCGCCGAACTCGCCGGCAAGGTCTTTCCCGGCCTGACCGTGGACGACGCCCTGGCCGCCATCCCGAGCTTCACCGCCAACTACGAGAATGCCGGCGCCACGGTGAACCTCCCCGGCAAGGCGGGCGGCACCGGCCCGGTCAGCAGCGTCACCGGCCTGCTCCAGGCCGATCCGGCGCAGCACGCGATCACGCTCTATATCAGGGAAATCGGCGACATCGCCTTTCGGCTGCCGGGCAGCGGCAACGAGCAGCTGTTCGATGCCGGCTTCTACCTGCGCCACAACCCGGATGTGCAGGCTGCCGGCGTGAATGCGCTACAGCATTTCGAGACCTTCGGCTGGCGCGAGGGCCGCGATGCCTCGGCCGCCTTCGATACCGGCTACTACCTGCAGCACAACCCGGATGTCGCCGCCGCCGGGGTCAATCCCTTGCAGCATTTCGAGACCTATGGCTGGCGCGAGGGCCGCGCCCCGGATGCCTTCTTCAGCCCCGGCGCCTATCTCGCGGCGAATCCGGATGTCGCCGCCACTGGCGTCAATCCGCTGATCCACTACCTGCTCTACGGCTGGAGCGAAGGCCGCGATCCGGGCCCGGATTTCGACACCAGCGCCTATCTGGCAGCCAATCCGGATGTCGCGGCGGCGGGGGTGAACCCGCTGCTGCATTATCTGGAATTCGGCATCAACGAGGGGCGGATGATCGCCTGACGGCGCCGCCGCGTCAGGCCACCGCGCGCAGCAGCGCCGCCCAGCGGTCCAACTCCGGCAGGATCACCTCCCGCTTCGCCGCTTCCAGGCTGAGCACCACCCGGTCGATGCCGAGGTCGCGGTCGGCCAGGAGCGCGTCGCGGCTCTCCTCGACCCCCCAGATGGTGATCGGCAGGCTGTCCTCCGTCCGTCCGGCTTCGGCCGCCAGGGCACGGAATTGCGGGACCAGCGCCGCCACGTCGGCGTAATGCTGGCGTGCCCGATGCGGCATCCAGCCGTTGCCGTACCGGATGGCGCGCTTCGCCCCCCAGGGGAAGGCGCCGCCGACGATGATCGGCGGATGCGGCTTCTGCAGCGGCTTGGGCCAGGTCATCATCGGCTTGAAATCGACGAATTCGCCGTGGTACTCGGGCTTCGACTGCGTCCAGATCGCCTGCATCGCCTCGATCCGCTCCCGCGCCAGCTTGTGGCGGGTGGCGAAGGCGGTGCCGTGATCCTCGATTTCCTCCTGGTTCCAGCCATTGCCGACGCCGAACAGGAAGCGCCCGCCCGAGACCTGGTCGAGCGAGGCCACCGACTTCGCGGTCTGAATCGGGTCGCGCTGCACCACCAGGCAGATACCGGTGCCGATTTTGAGGGTGGTGGTCGCCGCCGCCGCCGCGGTGAGCGTCACGAAGGGGTCCATCACGTCGTAGTATTGCTTCGGCAGCTCGCTGCCGCCTGGCCAGGGCGTCGCCCGGGCAAGCGGGATATGCGAATGCTCCGGCGCCCAGAGGCTCTCGAAGCCGCGTTCCTCCAGCGCCACGGCCAGTTCCGCCGGGCGCATGGAATAATCGGTGAAGAACATCGCCGCGCCGACCTTCATGCCCATGGCCTCCCCGTTTCCGGTAGGCTGGACCTTCCGGCGCTGCCGCTCAAGAGTCGAAGAGCCGGCTCCGCCTCAAGGGGCGAACAACCGGCTCCGCCTTCAAGGGGCGAACAACCGGCTCGGCGGCCGTGCCAGGCCGAGGTGCTCGCGCAAGGTGGTGCCGGCGTAATCCTGCCGGAACAGGCCGCGCTCCTGCAGGATCGGCACCACCATGTCGACGAAGTCGTCGAAGGCGCCGGGGAAATAGGCGGGCAGGATGTTGAAGCCGTCGCAGGCCCGCGCCTCGAACCACTGCTGCAAGGTATCGGCGACGGCCTCCGGCGTGCCGCAGATCACCCAATGGCCGCGCGCGGCGCCGGCCAGGTTGAACATGTCGCGCCAGGTCATCCGCTCGCGCCGCGCCTTGGCCAGCATGGCGCGGGCGAAGCCGTGCGAGCTGTCCGGCAGCGGCAGGTCCGGCACGAGGTCGTCCGGCGGGAAGCCGGCGACATCGATGCCGAGCCGGCTGGCGAGCATCGACCGGGCATTGTCCGAATTGACGAAGCCTTGCAGGGTGTTCAGCTTCTCCCGCGCCTCGGCATCGGTGCGGCCGATCACCGGCATCACGCCGGGCAGCACCGCGATCTCGTCCGGGTGGCGGCCGAAGCCGGGCATGCGGGATTTCAGCGCGGCATAGCCGTCCTTCGCTTCGTCCAGGTCCTGCACCACGGCGAAGACCACGTCGGCGGTGCGCGCCGCCAAGGCGAGCCCGGGTCCGGACGAGCCGGCCTGGAGGATGATCGGCTGGCCCTGCGGCGTGCGGCTGGTGGACAGCGGACCGCGCACCTTGAAGAAGCGGCCCTGGTGGTGCAGCGGCCTGACCTTGGCCGGGTCGATGTACTGGCCGGTGGCGTGGTCGCGGACCACGGCGCCGTCGTCCCAGCAATCCCACAGCCCGCGCACCACATCGACGAATTCCTCGGCGATCTCGTAGCGCGCGTCGTGCTCGGGGTGGATCCGGCCGAAATTCTCCGCCGCCAGCCCGCCCGAGCTGGTCACCGCGTTCCAGGCGGCGCGGCCGCCGCTGAGATGGTCCAGCGAGGCGAAGGCGCGGGCCACGTTGTAGGGCTCGTTGTAGGTGGTCGAGGCGGTGGCGCCGAGGCCGACATGGGTGGTGGTCGCGGCCAGCGCGGCCAGCTTGGTCAGCGGCTCGAAGCGCGCGGCGTAGGAGGGGTGCATGCCTGGCTCGCTGGCCAGGTTGTCGCCGATGAAGATGAGGTCGTACTTGCCGCGTTCGGCGATGCGGGCGATCTGCTGCACCACCGCCAGATCCTCGAAGCTCTGCGCTGCACCGGGATAGCGCCAGCCGGCGATGTGGTTGCCGGTGCCGAGGACGAAGACCCCGAGATGCATCTGGCGGCCGGGTGTGGGCATGCGGCGAACTCCTGCTGAACGGGCCAAGGATGCAGCAAATTTCGTGCCTTGCGGCGGCCCCTACCGGTGCGGCGGCGGAAGGCGCATCCTGCACGCTGATCCGGCATCCCGGCACCACGCCCTGGCAATTACACGCCCTGGCAATTATTCGTCTATGACCCTTCCGGCGTGCAATGCGAACTGACCTTCGAGGGAGCCACCGGAGCCGGCCCGCCGCCGGATATGGCGCCCGGCCGCGCCTATGTCGCCGGCAGCAGCTTCTTCGTCGCCGAAGCCTATCCGCGCCTGGGCTGCCTCACGGCCCCTGGTCGAGGCCGCGTCGCAGGGCCAGCCCCTCGGCGCTGGCGGGGTCGATCAGCCCCTCCCGCAGGAAGAGGTCGATCAGCACCAGGTTGACGTTGAACTTCACCTGATCGGTATCGCGCACCGTCGCCAGCAGCCGCGCGGCGGGCCACAGCTCGAAGCGTTCCACCTCGCCATCGTTAGGGTGCGGGATAAAATCTTCCGGCAGTTCCAGGTCGAAGGCGTGCAGGATGTCGCGTCGCATGCCCTGGCCGTCGCGCATGATATAGGACAGCCGGGCGACCCGCCTTGCCTGGCCGGCCAGTTCGGCCGGGATGGAGGCTTCCTCGGCCGCCTCCTTCACCAGGCATTCCTCCGGGCTGAGCCCGGCCGGCATCCCGCCGGCGACCAGATGGTCGAGCAGGCCCGGCGCCACCGGCTTGCTGCGGGACCGCACCGCGACCCAGACATGCAGCCCATCCGCCCGGCGGACCAGGCCGTTCAGGTGCACCCCCTGGGCCATGACCCCGAAGGCAGGAATGGCGCCGCGGTCGAGCTGCGCCAGCGCCGGACCCTCCGGCGTCGCCCTCACGTCGAAGGCCTCGCCGCGCAGGGTGAAGAAGCCGCGCCCGGCGAGCGAGCGGGCGGTGGTCGCCAGCGCTTCCGCCCGGCTGGCCGGGCCACGCAGCCGGCTGGCGAGCGCGACGCCCGCGGCATCGAAATGGAAGTCGCGCGGGAAGAAGGTCAGCGCCCGCGCGAGGTCCGGTCCCAGCCAGCCGACCTGGCCGCCGGTCGGGGCCTGGCCGATCCGGAAGGGGATGAAGCCGGCCGGGGAGGGGAGGCTGTTGCAGGCATCGATATGGCGCTGGAATGGGCTCATGCCCCCGGTGTAGCGCCGAGCGGGGCAGGCCTGCCATATGGCCGGTTTGTCAGCCCGGCATTACCGCCTATGTCCGGGGCATGAGCCAAACC
>JAQGIA010000325.1 GCA_028291445.1 Belnapia sp. | reverse complement strand
GCTGATCGAGAACCAGGACCAGCGCTCGCGCGACTATGGCGAGATCAAGGACAGCTTCCGCCCCGGCCATGCCGACCTGACCTATGAGCTGAAATATGGCATCCGCGACTATCGCGGCGGCGGCCGCTCCTCCGCCCGGGAAACCGCGATGCGCGTCGCCGGCGGGGCCGTGGCCCGCAAGGTGCTCGGCCAGGACGTCACCATCCGCGGTGCCCTGGTGCAGCTGGGCGACGACCGCATCGACCGGGCCAATTGGG
This sequence comes from Belnapia sp., assembly GCA_028291445.1. Classification (GTDB taxonomy): domain Bacteria; phylum Pseudomonadota; class Alphaproteobacteria; order Acetobacterales; family Acetobacteraceae; genus Belnapia. The sequence goes on along the minus strand of JAQGIA010000325.1, from coordinate 6,356 downwards.
ATTGGTCGGCGCTGCGCGAGAATGACTTCTTCTGCCCGGACCGCGCCGCCGCCGCCCGCTGGGAACAGCGGCTGCTGGAGGTCCGCAAATCCGGCTCCTCGCTCGGCGCGGTGATCGAGGTGGTGGCCGAGGGCGCTCCGCCCGGCCTCGGCGCGCCGATCTACGGCAAGCTCGATGCCGATATCGCCGCGGCGCTGATGGGCATCAATGCGGTCAAGGGCGTCGAGATCGGCGAGGGCTTCGCCGCCGCCAGCCTGACCGGCGAGGCCAATGCCGATGAGCTGCGCATGGGCGCGGATGGCCGGGTGGTCTTCGGCGACAACCATGCCGGCGGCATCCTCGGCGGCATCAGCACCGGCCAGCCGATCGTCGCCCGCTTCGCGGTGAAGCCGACCAGCAGCATCCTGACGCCGCGCCATTCGGTGGACCGCTTCGGCCAGGATGTGGAGGTGCTCACCAAGGGCCGGCACGATCCCTGCGTCGGCATTCGCGCGGTGCCGGTGGGGGAAGCCATGCTGGCCCTGGTGCTGGCCGACCACCTGCTGCGCCACCGGGCACAGAATCCGGACGCACCCAGCGAGGCGCGGCTGCCGCGCAACTGAGCGCCCTCAGCCGAAGAAAAAATCTCCCGCCCCCAGCGCTGTCTTGGCGACGCCCTGCAGGGTGACGCTGTCGCCCTGGCCGAGATCGATGAACGCGGTTCCGCCGTAATCCGTGGTCGCCGCCAGCACCTGGGCAAAGCTGGTGAAGCCGCTGAACCGGATGTGGTCGATGCCCGGGGTGAAATCCCCGATGATATCGGCGCCGCCGCCGGCCTCGAAGACGAAGCTATCCGCCCCGGCCTCGCCGAACAGCACGTCGTCGCCGCCCTTGCCGTCGATGGTGTCGTCGCCCGCGCCGCCGAGCAGCCAATTCGTCGTGCCGCTGCCGGTCAGCACATTGTCCAGCGCATTGCCGACGCCGAAGGGCGTGGTGCCGAGCAGCACCAGCGCCTCGATCTCGGCATAGAGATAGTAGCCGCTGCCGATGATGTCGGCGAAGACGGTGTCATAACCCTCGCTGGCGAATTCGAAGACCAGGTCGGCGGGCGTGTCGACGCGGAAGGTATCGTCACCCGCGCCGCCGTAGAGGTAGTCGAAGTCGCCGAAGCCGCTGGCGCCGTCCAGCGTGTCGCGGCCATCGCCGCCGACCAGCAGATCGAAGACGAAATCCGGCCCGCCGGTCAGGCTGTCGTCGCCGGCCTCGCCGTAGAGCTGATCGGGGCCGCTGCCGCCATTCAGTGTGTCGTCGCCGGTGCCGCCGAACAGGTAGTCGAGAGCCGCGCCGCCATCCATGTTGTCGTTGCCGGCCTCGCCGTAGAGCACATCGGTGTCGTCGCCGCCGGAGAGCGCGTCGTTGCCGTCGCCGGCGATCAGGTAGTCGTTGCCGGCGCCGCCGACCAGCTTGTCGTCGCCGGCTTCGCCGTGGAGCGTATCGTCGCCAGCCATGCCGAGCATGGTATCGCCGCCCGCCATGCCGATCAGCAGGTTGCCGGCCGCATTGCCGACCAGCCGATTGGCCAATTCATTGCCGACACCGAACATCGCGCTGCCGGCCAGGGTCAACGACTCGATATTGGCGAAGAGGTAGGTGCTGCCGGTGCTGACGATGCCGTCGTTGCCCTCGCCGGCATTCTCGCCCACCACATCGGCCTGGCCATCGACGTAATAGGTATCGTCGCCGGGACCGCCGGCGACGAACCCATCCTGGGTCAGCCGGTAATGCCAGCCCGCCCCGGCGGCATCGGTGCCGGGCCAGGCATTGCCCACCTCATCCACCACCTCGCCGCCGGCAAGGCTGCCCAATTCAATGCTGCCCGGCGCCGGCGTTCCATCCGGCAGGTCGAGGTGGAAGGCCAGCGTCGACGATGTCGGCGCCCCGGCGAAGCTGGCGACCATCGCATGGCCATCAACCAGCACCGTCAGGCTGGGCGGGGCATCCGGGTCGGTGGTGACCGCTTCCGAGAAGGTCAGCGTGAAATCCAGCGGGGCGCCGGGTCCGGGGCCCTCCACCGCCTGGATGCTGGGGTCGGTCCTGTCGGCCGGCCAGACGCCGATGCCGAGCAGGCCGGCGGGCGGCATGAAGGCCAAATGATTGCCCGCCTGGTCCTGCAGCCGGGATTCGGGGTCATCGAGGCCCAGGATGCCGATGCCGCCCCGGGCCAGGTCGCCGGTCTGCACCACCAGCGAGAAGGACAGGCTGGTCGGCGTGCTATGGGCCGGGTCGTAGATCGCGGTCCGCGGCATGCCGTCGATGTCCAGCACCAGCCCGGGCATTTCCAGCCCATCCGCCAGATGCACGGCCTCGGTGGTGGCGAGGCTGAGCCGGATCACCTCCCCGGGGCTGAAACGGCCCGGCGTGGGGGTGACGAGGCCGGCGACCGGCGCCACCCCATCCACCACCAGCGCCGCAAGGCCGGTCGGCGCCGGCAACCCACTGGCCCTTGCCGCGCCGACCAGGTCGGTGATGGCACCGGCCGGGTCGCTGAGGCCGAGGATGGCGATGCCGGTGGCGACCATCCCCTGCGGCACCAGCAGGCCGAAGCGCAGCACCGCGGGATCGGTGCCGGGCAGCAGCGCCGCCGAAACCTCCGTCCCGTCGATCGACAGGCGCAATATCGGCTGGGTGCCGCCCGGCGCGACCATCACCGCTTCGCTGAAATGCATGACGACGATGATGGAACCGCCGATGCCGACCGGGCCGGGATGCTCGAGGCCGATGGCGGTGACCGAGGGCGGCGTCAGATCCGCCTGCACCAGCACGGCCGAAAGATTGGGCAGGGTGCCCAGCGCAGCATTCCAGGCATTGCCCGCGGCATCGGTGACGCTGGCGCCATTGGCCAGCAGCCGGCCGAGGGCGATCCCCGCCTGCCCCACCGTATCGGCCTGCACCACCAGGGCGAAGGCCAGGCGGTTCGCCGCCGGCTGCCCCTGGTAGGTGGCCAGCCAGGTGGTGCCGCCGATCAGCACCTCCAGCACCGGGCCGGCGCCGCCATCCTCCAGCAATTGCACGGCCTCGGAGAAGGCCAGGGTGAAGACCAGCGTCGAGCCGGCGAGGTAATTGCCGGCCGCTGGGGCGATGATGCCGCTCAGCGCCGGCGGGGTCAGGTCGGCCGCCACCAGCACGGCGGAGAGGTCCGGCACCCCGGCCAGCCCGCCGGCCACCGCATTGTTCGAGGTATCGGTCAGCGTCCCGCCATTGGCCAGCAGCCGGCCGAGGGCGATGCCGTCCTGGTCGCTGACGCCGGGCGGCAGCACCAGCCGGAAGGTCAGCCGGTGGAGCGCCGGGCTCGATTGGTAGGTGGCGTAAAGGATCTGGTCGCCGGCCAGCACCTCCAGCACCGGGCCGACCCCGCCGGACGGGATGCCGATCACCATGGGCTTGTTGAACTGAACGGTGAAGTCGAGCGCCGTGCCGTTCGGGTAATTGCCCGGACCCGGCCCCTGCACCGCGGTGATGACGGGAATCGTCGTCTCGCCGACGCGCAGGTTGAGCATGGCGCGGGTCGAGACATTGCCGGCGCCATCCTCGGACTCGATGCCGATGGCGTAGAATTGGCCGAGGCTGCGGGTCCCGAGGTCCAGCATCCAGGCGCCGTTCAGCGCGGCGACGGTGCTGGCCAGCAGGGTGGTGCCGTCATAGGCGCGGATGATGGTGCCGGGCTCGGCGATGCCGGCGATGCCGGGCGTGGTATCGGCGGTCTGCCAAATGGGCTGGGACCGGTCGCCGGTGGTGTCCCCGGCATAGCCGGTGAGCAGCGGGAGCGCAGGCGCGGTCTGATCCACCACCAGGCGGAAGGCCGCGCTGTCGCCGCCGGTCGTGCGGGCGACGATGCTCGCGCTGGCCTCGCCGATGACATTGGCCAGGGTCTCCCAATGGCCATTGGCATCGGCGACGGTGATGCCGATCCGCACCGGGCCCAGCATGAGCTCGACCATGTCCAGCGGCGCGGCGGTGCCATGGAGGATCGGCGCGGTATCGGCGGTGATGCCGTCGCCGGGGGTCCCGGTGTCGTTGCGGACACCAAGGATGACGGGTGCGACGCTCATCAGGACAGCAAATCCTGGGTGGTAAGCGGGGCTCGGCACGGCGGCACCGGTCGGGTGGCAAGGCATTCGGGCATGGCCATCCTGGTCCTGTCCTCGGACGGTGGAGGATGCCGGCTCCGGGTAAAGGAAGCGTAGCTGCCGCGGCGGATCCGGGGCGGCGGCGGGGGCCATGCCATCGGCCGCCCTCCCATGCTATCCGCGACGGATGTGTACCGTCATCCTGCTGCACCGCCCCGGCCATGCCTTCCCCATCCTGATCGCCGCCAACCGGGACGAACGGCTGGACCGCGCCTGGGACCCGCCGGGCGCCTGGTGGCCGGACCATCCCGGCGTGGTCGGCGGACGCGACCGCACCGCCGGGGGCACTTGGATGGCGGCGAGCCGGGCCGGCGCGGTCGCCATGGTGCTGAACCGGCCGGGCAGCCTGGGTCCCGCCCCCGGCCTGCGGTCGCGCGGCGAATTACCCCTGCTGGCCCTGGCGGCCGGCGGGGCCAGCGAGGGGGCCACCAGCATCGCCGCCCTGCCGGCCAGCGCGTGGCGGCCCTTCAACCTGGTGCTGGCCGACCGCCACGGCGCCTGGTTTCTCCGCGGGACCGGTCAAAAAAGTGGCCAGGGCCGGGCGGTGGCGCAGCCGCTGGGCGCCGGGCTGCACATGATCACCGCGCATGACCCGAACGACCTCGCCAGCCCGCGCACCGCCCGGCACCTGCCGCGCTTCCGCGCCGCCCCGGCACCGCGGCCGGACCGGGACGACTGGGCCGCCTGGGCTGAATTGCTGGCCGATGACAGCCATCCCGGCAGCCTGGCCGAGGCGCTGCGGGTGCCGCCGACCGGCGGGTTCGGCACCGTCTGCGCCAGCCTGCTGGCGGTCGGCCGGGACGGAACGCTCGACTGGCGCTTCGCCGCCGGTCCGGCCGGGGCAGCACCCTTCCTGCCGGTCGTCTGGCCGCCGGGCTGAGCCGCCGGTCACCCGATGGGCCATCCCAGGGGCTACCCCGGGGCCATCCAGCAGACCATTTGCCGGGGGGCCGTGGCGGTCACCGCAACCCCTTGCTATACCCCAGGCGCCGGAGCACCCGGAACAGCCGGACCGCTCCGTGGTCCGGCATGGGTGCCGCCTGCGGGAAGTCGCCGAAAGAAGGATACTCCACACCATGGCGCGACGCCGTCAGCTTTTCGAGGGCAAGGCCAAGATCCTGTTCGAAGGCCCCGAGCCCGGGACGCTGGTGCAGTACTTCAAGGATGACGCTTCCTCGAACAATGCCCAGAAGAAGGGCATCATCACCGGCAAGGGCGTGCTGAACAACCGCATCAGCGAATACCTGATGACCCGGCTGATGGAGATCGGCGTGCCGACCCATTTCATCCGGCGGCTGAACATGCGCGAGCAATTGATCCGCGAGGTGGAGATCATCCCGCTGATGATCGTGGTCCGCAACGTGGCCGCCGGCAGCCTCTCGACCCGGCTCGGCATCGCCGAGGGGACCCGGCTGCCGCGCTCGATCATCGAATATTATTACAAGAACGAGGCGCTGAACGACCCGCTGGTCTGCGAGGAGCACATCACCGCCTTCGGCTGGGCGGCGACCCAGGACCTGGACGATATCGTCGCGCTCACCCTCAGGGTGAACGACTTCCTCACCGGCCTGCTGCTCGGCGTCGGCATCACCCTGGTCGACTTCAAGCTGGAATTCGGCCGGCTGTACGAGAACGAGGAGATGCGGATCGTCCTGGCGGATGAGATCAGCCCGGATAATTGCCGGCTTTGGGACAGCAAGACCGGCGAGAAGATGGACAAGGACCGCTTCCGCCGGGATCTCGGCAAGGTCGAGGAAGGCTATCAGGAAGTGGCCCGCCGGCTCGGCATCCTGCCCGAGGCGGGGGTGCGCGATCTCAAGGGACCGGAGATGATGCAATGATCCTCGCCGATCGCCGCAGGGCGGACGCGAAGCGGAGCACCGAAGGCGTGAATCGGAGGGTCCCATGAAGGCGCGCGTCACCGTCATGCCGAAGGCCGGCGTGCTGGACCCGCAGGGCAAGGCCATCGGCCATGCCCTGGCCGGGCTCGGCTTCGAGGGCGTCGGCGAGGTCCGGGCCGGCAAGGTGATCGAGCTGGAACTGGCGGAGACCGACCCGGCCAAGGCCCAGGCGGCCGCCGAGGCCATGGCGCGGAAGCTGCTGGCGAATGGCGTGATCGAGAGCTTCTCGGTGACGCTTGCCTGAGGCAGGCCGGCGGTGATGAAAACCTCGCTCCTCATCATGGCGGCG
>JAQGIA010000321.1 GCA_028291445.1 Belnapia sp. | reverse complement strand
GTGGCGGCCTCCGCCGGTGGCAGCCGGCCGAGCCGGGTCCCCGATGCCGACCAGGCCTCGATCTCCCGCTTGCCCTGACGGGTCCGGAGCTCGATCGCATCCCCGACCCGCAGGCCGGGCTGGCCGGGGCCGAGGATGGCCGAATCGGTCAGGTAAGTGAGCAGCTCGCCTTCGGCGGCTGCGGTGGCAGGGAACACGGTGGCGTCCTTCCTAAGTGCGACGACCCAATGCTGCAAATATGGTGATCGATCCGCCGCACTTGGATGACAGTCGAGAGAAGTCCCTTTTCCCACCCACCAAGTTACATAAAAGTGAACGTCACGGCGAATTCGGCCCGAGTTGTTCAACCACCAAATCCGCCAGGGCGAGCGAGGCGGTCAGCCCCGGACTTTCGATGCCGAACAGGTTGACCAGCCCCGGCACGCCATGCGCCGCCGGCCCCTGGATGGTGAAATCCTGCCCCGGCGCGCCCTTCGGCACCGTCTTGGGGCGGATGCCGGAATAGCCGGGCGCCAACGCGCCATCCTTCAGATCGGGCCAGTAACGGCGGATGGCGGCATAGAAGCTGTCGCCGCGGCGCGGGTCGACTTCATAGTCGAGTGTCTCCACCCATTCCACATCGGGCCCGAACCGGGCTTGGCCGCCGAGGTCGATCGTCAGGTGGGTGCCGAGGCCGCCCGGCACCGGCACCGGATAGATCAGCCGCGAGAAGGGATTCTTGCCGGTCAGGCTGAAGTAATTGCCCTTGGCGTAATAGGCGGTGGGGATCAGCTGGCTGGGCATGCCGGCCAGGCCGCGGGCCAGCTTCGGGGCATGCAGCCCGGCGGCGTTGACGAAGCTGCGGCAGCGCAGCGCCAGCGGATCGGCGCCGCCGACGCTGATCTCGATGCCATCCTCGGTGACCCGGCCGCCGGTGACCGGGGCGTGGAAGACGAAGATTCCCCCGGCATTCTCGGTATCGCCTTGCAGGCTCAGCATATAGGCATGGCTGTCGATGATGCCGGTCGAGGGCGAGAGCAGCGCCGCGGTGCAGGCCAGCGCCGGCTCCAGCGCCAGCGCCTCCGCCCGGGTCAGCGGCCGCAGGTCGGGCACGCCATTGGCGGCGGCGCGGGCCTGAATGGAGGCCAGACGCTCCGCTTCCTCGGCATCCGTGGCCACGATCAACTTGCCGCAATTGGCGTGCGGCAGGCCGCGTTCGGCGCAATAGGCATAGAGCATCGCCTTGCCGGCGACGCAGGCCCGCGCCATCAGGCTGCCGGCGGGGTAGTAGATGCCGGCATGGATGACCTCCGAATTGCGCGAGGAGGTCTCGGTGCCGATGCCTTCGGCGGCGTCCAGCACCAGCACCTCGCGCCCCACGAGCGCCAGGGCGCGGGCGACCGCCAAGCCAACGACGCCGGCACCGGCGACGACGCAATCGAATTTTTCCATGGACGACCTCAACTCGGTGCCGGGGCTGTGGCAGGCGCCCCGGATCCTGCATCTGATTGCGGCGGGGTGGTCAGCAACCGGTGAACACGGGCTTGCGCTTCGCCTTGAAGGCGGCGAGGCCTTCCTTGATGTCCTGGCTGTTCTTGGCCGCCAGCATGCGGGCTTCGAGCGCCGGGACGTCGAGTGCCTGATGGCCGATTTCGTTGATCGCCCGCTTGGCGCCCTGCACCGCCAGCGGCGCCAGCTCACCCAGCCGGCCGGCGATCGCATCGATCCTGGTATCCAGCGCCTCCGGCGTCACCAGGTCGGTCAGGTAGCCGATTCGCAGCAGCTCCTCGGCGCTTTGCTCCTCGGCCAGCATGAACAGCCGCTTGGCATTGTTGAGGCCGAGCCGGGAAACATAGCGGCGCAGGCCGCTTTCGTAATAATGCACGCCGATCCGGGCCGCCGGCATGAACATGACCGTCGCCGGGGCGACGCCGACGCGGAAGTCGCAGGCCAGCGCCATATCCGTGCTGCCGCCATAGACCCCGCCATGCAGCCGGGCGATGGTCGGAATCATCAGCATCTCGAGACGGTTGACGAAATCCTCGAAGCTATTGCCCGGGGCGTCGCTGATGCCGCCGCTGGCGGCCTGCTCGGCCATGTTCCCCAGATGCGCCCCGGCGGAAAACGCCTTGCCGGTGGAAGCGATCACCAGCACCCGCACCGCCGGATCGGCCTCGACCTCGGCCAGGATGCGCATGATCTCGGCGATGTCCTCCGGCTGCACCCGGTTCATCACCTGCGGGCGATTGAGGTGCAGGGTGGCGCGGCTGCCGGCGATGGTCAGCGTCGGCAGGCCGCCCTCATCCCGGGTTTTCGGGGCATCTGGCGTGGTTCGGGCCGCGGCGCTCATCGGGTTTTCCTCCGGGTTCGGTTGTTTGTGCCGGGGGGGCGGGGATCGGGCAAGGGTATGGCTGCGGAGCCATCCAGGTGAAGCTCGGATATCCTGTTGGCGGGTGGGCAAGAACGATTGCGGAGGGAAGCATTCCCTCCCCGGACCCTCCTTTGCATTTTGCGAGTCAGCGGATTCCGCGCGGAGAGCGCCAACTCGCAAAATCAGATGAGGGTCCGGGAGAATACTTTCTCCCAGCCTTGCCTTGCCGGCCGCGACATCCATGGCTTCGTCCACCCCCCGGACGCGGGGTGCTGGCGCCCCGGCCCGGCCGGATGCACCATCCGCCCGACCAATTCGGGGAGAACGACCATGGCCGACCTG
>JAQGIA010000306.1 GCA_028291445.1 Belnapia sp. | reverse complement strand
TCCTCGCTGCCGCAATACGGGCACTTCATGCTGCGTGCCCTTTCCCGTGGGCGCCTATTGGTAGATCGGGAAGCGCTGGCAGAGCGCGAGGACCCGCGCCTTCACCGCCTGCTCGACCGCAGTATTGGCGGCCGCGTCATTGGCATTGGCCAGCCCGTCCAGCACCTCGCCGATCAGCCGGCCGACCTCGCGGAATTCTGCATCGCCGAAGCCACGGGTGGTGCCCGCCGGGGTGCCGAGCCGGACGCCGGAGGTGACCATCGGCTTTTCCGGGTCGAAGGGAATGGCGTTCTTGTTGCAGGTCAGATGCGCCCGGTTGAGCCCGCCCTCGGCCAGCTTGCCGGTCAGCTTCTTCGGCCGCAGGTCGACCAGCAGCAGATGATTGTCGGTCCCGCCGGTGACGAGGTCGAGCCCCTGGGCCTTCAGCTCCTCGGCCAGCGCCGCGGCATTGGCGACCACGGCGCGGGAATAGGCGCGGAATTCGGGCTTCAGCGCCTCGCCGAAGGCGACCGCCTTGGCGGCGACCACATGCATCAGCGGCCCGCCCTGCAACCCGGGGAAGACCGCGCTGTTAAATTTCTTGGCCAGTGCCTCGTCGTTGGTCAGGATCATGCCGCCACGGGGACCGCGCAGGGTCTTGTGCGTCGTGGTGGTCGCGACGTGGGCATGCGGAAATGGCGAAGGATGCGCGCCACCCGCCACCAGCCCGGCGAAATGCGCCATGTCGACCATGAACCAGGCGCCGATCTCATCGGCGATGGCGCGGAATCCGGCGAAGTCCCAGTGCCGAGCATAGGCGCTGCCGCCGGCGATGATCAGCTTCGGCTTGTTCTCCAGCGCAATCCGGCGGACCTCCGCCATGTCGATCCGCTGGTCCTCGCGGCGCACCGTATAGGGCACCGGCTTGAACCACTTGCCGGAGAGGTTGGCGGGCGAGCCATGCGTCAGATGCCCGCCGGCCGCCAGATCCAGCCCCATGAAGGCATCGCCCGGCTGGAGCAGCGCCAGGAAGACCGCCTGGTTGGCCTGGGCGCCGGAATGCGGCTGCACATTGGCGAAACCGCAGTCGAACAGCTTGATCGCCCGGGCGATCGCCAGGTTCTCGGCGATATCGACGTATTCGCAGCCGCCGTAATAGCGCCGACCGGAATAGCCCTCGGCGTATTTATTGGTCAGGACCGAACCCTGCGCCTCCATCACCGCACGGGAGACGATGTTCTCCGAGGCGATCAGCTCGATGCCATCCTGCTGCCGGCCCAACTCCAGGCCGATGGCCTCGGCGAGCTCGGGATCGGCCTCGGCGACCGAGGCGCTGAAGAAGCGGGCGGGGCTGCGATAGGTGGTGGTTTCGTTCATGGCGTCACCCGTTTGCAGGTATGGCGTTCGGCGCAAGCTTGGCGAGGCGCCGGGCATGCCGGCCGCCTTCGAATGCGGTGTCGAGGAAAGCCCGCAGCGCATCGAGCGCCACCTCGGGCCCGACCAACCGGGCGCCGAAGGCCGCTACATTGGCATCATTATGCGCCCTGGTCAGCCTCGCCTCGGTGGTCGAATGCAGCACCGCGGCGCGGATGCCGGCATGGCGGGTGGCGGCGATCGACATGCCGATGCCGGTTCCGCAGACCAGCACCCCGAAGCTGGCCCGGCCATCCAGCACCGCGGCGCAGACCGCATGGGCGAAATCCGGGTAGTCGACGCTGGCCGTGGCATTGGTGCCGCAATCCAGCAGCGGATGGCCGGCCTCGGCCAGGGCCTGCTGGAGGACCAGTTTCAGCGGCAGGCCGGCATGGTCGGCGCCGATGGCGATCGGGAAGGGTGTCTCGGACATGCCCCAGCACTACCACGGACGGCGGGTGGCGCGAAGGCAGCGCCCGGGCCGCCGGCCGCAACCCCGGCATGCGCGGCAGGCGGCGCCGGCCGGGCTCCGGACCGATGCGCCCGCATCACCCCTTTCGCCCCCGCCTGCGAAGTGGCACGAATCGTCCCGCACACGGCGTGGAGGCGAAAATGCCCAATTGGACCAGCCCAGAGACCCTGGCCCTGCATGGCGGCAGCCACCGGGCGGACCCGACCACCGGCTCCGTCGCGGTGCCGATCCACCAGACCACCAGCTTCCAGTTCCAGGACACCGGCCATGCGGCGCGGCTGTTCGGCCTGGCCGAGCTGGGCAATATCTACACCCGCATCATGAACCCGACCTGCGATGCGCTGGAAACCCGCATCGCCGCGCTCGAGGGCGGCGCCGCGGCGCTGGCGGTCGGCTCGGGCCAGGCGGCGACCAGCTTCTGCGTGATGAACCTCTGCTCGGCCGGCGACAATATCGTCTCCAGCACGGACCTCTACGGCGGCACCTGGAACCTCTTCGCCAATACCTTGAAGCAGTTCGGCATCGAGGTCCGATTCGTCGATCCGACCGATCCGGAAGGCTTCGCCCGCGCCACCGACGCGAGAACCCGGCTCTACTACGCCGAGACCCTGCCGAACCCGAAGCTGCAGGTCTTCCCCATCGCCGAGGTCGCCGCCAT
>JAQGIA010000266.1 GCA_028291445.1 Belnapia sp. | reverse complement strand
TGACGGTGCCTGAGGCAACGGACCCAAACGACCACGCTGTGAAGGAGCATTCCGCATGACCCCGAAACTCGCCGGCAAGACCGCCCTCGTCACCGGCTCCGGCCGCGGCATCGGCCGCCAGATCGCCTTGAAGCTCGCCAGCGAGGGCGCGCGGCTGGTCGTCAACGACCTCGATGCCGCGCCGGGCGACGAGACCGCGGCGGAGATCCGCGCCATGGGCGGCGAGGCGGTCGCCTGCAACGGCGACGTCACGGCGGATGGCTTCGCCGAGCGCTTCGTGCAGACGGGGATCGATAGCTTCGGCGGTCTCGACATCATCGTGAACAATGCCGGCTATACCTGGGACAACGTCATCCAGAAGATGACGGACGAACAGTGGCACGCCATCCTGAACGTCCACCTCACCGCGCCCTTCCGTATCATGCGCGCCGCCTCCCGCTTCATCCGCGAGGCGGCGCGCAAGGAAGCCTCCGAGGGCCGCGAGGTCTTCCGCAAGGTGGTCAACATCAGCTCCACCTCCGGCGTCTACGGCAATGCGGGCCAGGCGAATTACTCCACCGCCAAGGCCGGCATCATGGGGCTGACCAAGGCGATGGCGAAGGAATGGGGCCGCTACAAGGTCAACGTGAACGCCGTCGCCTTCGGCCTCATCATGACGCGGCTGACCGAAGCGCCCGCGCATGGCGGCGCCACCATCGACATCGCCGGGCGGGAGATCGCCGTCGGCGTGCGGCCGGAAGTGCTGAAGAACGCCGAGACGATGATCCCGCTCGGCCGCGGCGGGCAGCCGATCGAGGCGGCGGGGTCGGTCTACCTGTTCTGCATTCCGGAATCGAATTACGTCAGCGGGCAGACCCTCGTGGTCGCCGGCGGGCGGCCGTAGAGCGCGATCGTCCGAGGCGGAATCGTCGAGGGACCTGAATCAGGCGACACGACGACAGGCCAGACGATGATCGGCGCTTCCGTCAGCGCCGATCATGGTCTGGCCGGCGGCGCGATCAGCCGGTGGACCCGAAGCCGCCGGCACCGCGCGCCGAGGCGGCCGAGAATTCCTCGACCAACTGGAACTCCGGCCGGATGATCGGCACGAAGACCATCTGGGCGAAGCGCTCGCCCGGCTGGATCACGATGGGCGCGCTGCCCGGCGCATTGCGGTTCCAGGCGCTGACCATGATCGGCCCGGTGTAGTCGGCATCGATCAGCCCGACCAGATTGCCCAGCACCAGCCCCTTCTTGTGGCCGAGCCCCGACCGCGGCAGCACCAGCGCCGCCATCCCCGCATCGCCGATATGCACCGCGATGCCGGAGGAAATCAGCAGCGGCGCCGCACCCGGCAGGATCTCGACCGGCGCGTCGAGGCAGGCATGCAGGTCGACCGCCGCCGCCATACCGGTCTGGTAGCGCGGCAGGCCCCAATCGCGCAGCCGCGCATCCAGCACCTTCATCTCGATAATCGGCATGCTTGCGCATCTCCCTCAATCCGGCGTCGCGCCCGTGGCCCGCACGATCGGCGCGAATTGCGCGATCCGCTGGGCGATTTCGGCACCCAGGGCCTCCGGCGCGCTCGGCGTCGCCTCCATGCCACGCTTGGCGAATTCCCGCACTACCTCGGGGTCGGTCAGCACCTGCCGCATCGCGGCGTTCAGCGTCGCCACCACCGCGGGCGGCGTGCCGCGCGGGGCCAGCCAGCCATCCCAATTCGGCACCTCGAAGCCCGGCACGCCCGCTTCCGCCACCGTCGGCACGGCCGGCAGCAGCGCGGATCGCGTGGCGGTGGCGACGGCCAGGGCCCGCAGCCGCCCCGCCTCGATCAGCGGCAGCACGGTCGGCGCGGTGCTGAAGCTGAAGTCGAGCTTGCCCGCCAGCACGTCATTCGCCAGCGGCCCGCCGCCCCGATAGGGCACCGGGATCGTCTTCAGCCCCGCCATGTGGTCCAGCAGCACCGAGGCCAGGTGCCCCATGCTGCCGATGCCGGAATTGCCGGCGCTCAACGTCTCCGGCCGGGCCTTCGCCGCCGTCAGCAGCGCCGCGACGCTATCCCAGGGCCGGTCCATCGGCGCCACCAGCACATAGAACACCGAGAGCAGATGCGAGACCGGCACCAGGTCGGTCAGCGGATTCCAGCTCAGGTTCCGGTAGAGGGTCGGGTTCACCGCCAGGATGCCGATATTGCCCTGGAACAGCGTGTAGCCATCCGCCGGTGCCCGCGCCACCAGCTCGGCGGCGATATTGCCGCCGGCGCCGCCACGGTTCTCGATCAGCAGCGGCTGCCCGAGCAGCGCGGTCAGCCGTGGTGCCACGATGCGCGCGGCGATATCCGAGGACCCGCCGGGCGCGAAGGGAATGATCAGGCGGATCGGTCGACTGGGCCATGGCTCCTGCGCCGCTGTCTTGGGGATCTGGGTCAAGGCAGGGAGCAGCAGGGGAGCGGCAAGCAGCGCGCGGCGGCGGAGCATGGGGTGGCCTCCTCGATGCCCTGGTGCAGCAAGCCGCGTGCCGTCAGCCGCCGCTGATGCCGGCCACCTTCACCACCCGGGCCCAGCGCACCGCCTCGGCCTGCATGAAGTCCTGGAATTCCTGCGGGCTGCTCGGCAGCGGCTCCAGCCCTTGCAAGGCCAGCTTGGCCAGTATCGCGGGATCGCGCAGCGCCTCCCGCAGGGCCGCGTTCAGCGTGGCGACCAGGGGGGCCGGCGTCTCCTTCGGCGCCAGCAGCCCGTACCAGTTCACCACGTCGAAGCCGGGCACGCCGCTCTCGGCGATGGTCGGCACCGCCGGCACCAGGGCCGAGCGGCGGGCGGTCGGCACCGCCAGCGCCCGCAG
>JAQGIA010000128.1 GCA_028291445.1 Belnapia sp. | reverse complement strand
TCGCGCGCCATGGCACAGAGCGGCCGCGCCAGGATATTGGCGAAGATCAAATCGTATTCCCCGGCCCGCATGCCGCGGCTTTTCCAGCCATCCGCCAGCCGGGTCGCCAGCAGCCGCTGGACCTCGTTCAGCGCCGCGTTCTCCCGCGCGACGCGGACCGACCAGGGGTCGATATCCGTCCCCAGCACCGGCCGCTTGAGCCATTTCGCCGCGCCGAGGGCGAGGATGGCCGAGCCCATGCCGAGGTCGAGGATGCGGCGCGGCTTGCGATGCGCCACAGCCTCGAAACCCATCAGGCAACCCTGGGTCGAGGCATGCTCGCCGCTGCCGAAGGCCATCCCGGCATCGAGCCGGATCACCACCCGTCCGTAGGTGGGCGGATTCGGTACATGCGTCGGCCGCACCAGGAAGCGCCGGCCGATGGGGGATTCCGGGAAGACGGCGATGGTCCGGGCCAACCAGCCCTCGGCCTCGATCGGCCCGGCGACCAGCGCCGGCGGGTCGATGCCCGACACCAGCGCGGCGATGGCCAGAGCGCCGGTCAGCTCGTCGTCGCCGACCCCGGCCTCGCGCACGCCCTCGATCCGCCAGGTCTCGGTCGGGTCGTCCTTGAAATAGCCGACCGTGGCGCAGACCGTCTGGAAGGCCGCCTCGAAGGCCGGCAGGGCGTCCTCGGGCAGGCCGTCGATCGACAGCACCTCCAGCGGCTCCGCCCGGCGGCGGGACAGGGGCATGGGCCAATCAGGCATCGGGCCGCTCCAGGAAGCTGTCCATCACCCGCTTTGGGTCGGATTTTTCGAAGTTCACGTCCACCCGGTTGTCGTCCACGGCGGTGACGACGCCGTAGCCGAATTTCTTGTGGAAGACCCGCTCCCCCACCTTGAAGGGGTCGACCGGCGGCGGCCGGGCCGGGGCTTCCCAGGCGCCCACCTCGATGACGCGCGGCTTGCGCGCCATGAGGCCGCTCGATCCGGTGAAGACGCTCGGCATCTCCGCCACCCTTTGCCGCGCCATGCTGGCGCTGCCCTCCCGCTGGATCTGGTCCGCGGGCAATTCGTCGAGGAAGCGGCTGGGAATGGAGCTGGACCAGTTGCCGTAGATGCGGCGATTGGCGGCGGCCGAGATGATGGCGTGCTTGCGCGCCCGGGTGATGCCGACATAGGCGAGGCGGCGCTCTTCCTCGACCCCCTTCTCGCCGCCTTCCTCCATGGCGCGGGAATGCGGAAACAGCCCTTCCTCCCAGCCGGGCAGGAAGACGGTGTCGAATTCCAGACCCTTGGCGGCATGCAGGGTCATCAGCGAAAGCCGGTCGCCGGCCGAATTCTCGTCGTTCTCCATCACCAGAGCGACATGTTCGAGGAAGCCGGCGAGGCTTTCGAATTCGCCCAGCGCCCGGATGAATTCCTTCAAATTCTCAAGCCGGCCCGGGGCTTCCGGCGATTTGTCGGCCTTCCACATGTCGGTATAGCCGCTCTCGTCGAGCAGGGTGGCGGCGACCACCACATGGCCTTCCTTGGCCAGCCCCTCGCGCCAGCGGGCGAAGCCCTGCAGCAGGCCACCCAGGGCCTGGCGCGGCTTGGCGGTCAGGCTCGGGACCAGCCGTTCGGCGGCGACCACCAGGGGGATGCCCTCGCCCCGCGCCAGCTCGTGCATGCGCCGCATCGCGGTGTCGCCGAGGCCGCGCTTCGGCGTATTGACGATGCGCTCGAAGGCCAGGTCGTCGGCCGGCTGCGCCAGGATGCGCAGATAGGCCATGGCATCGCGGATCTCGGCACGTTCGTAGAATTTCAGCCCGCCGACGACGCGGTAGGGCAGGCCGAGGGTGATCAGCCTTTCCTCGAAGGCGCGGGTCTGGAAGCCGGCGCGGACCAGGATGGCGATTTCCGCCAGCTTATGGCCGTTGCGGCGGGCCGCCTCGATCCGCTCGCCGACCATGCGGGCTTCCTCGTCCGAGTCCCACAGCGAGACGACGCGGACCTTGTCGCCCTCCGCATCCTGCCGCCCGGCCCGCAGCGTTTTCCCGAGCCGGCCGGCGTTATGCGCGATGAGATGGGCGGCGGCGGCGAGGATCGGCTTGGTCGAGCGGTAGTTGGCCTCCAGCCGCACCACCTTGGCGTTCGGGAAATCCTTCTCGAACCGCAGGATGTTCTCGATCTCGGCACCGCGCCAGGAATAGATCGACTGGTCATCGTCGCCGACGCAGCAGATGTTCCGATGCGACTGGGCCAGCAGCCGCAGCCAGTAATATTGCACCAGGTTGGTGTCCTGGTACTCATCCACCAGGATGTAGCGCAGCCGACGGTTCCAATCGGCCAGCACTTCCGGATGGCCGCGGAAGATCTCCGTCATGTGCAGCATCAGGTCGCCGAAGTCGCAGCAGTTCAAATCCCTGAGGCGCGACTGGTAGGCGGCATACAACGGCCGGGCACGGCCGCCGGCATAATCGGTGTCCTCGGCCGGGGTGACCCGCTCGGCGGTCAGGCCGCGATCCTTCCAGCGCTGGATCTGCACCATCAGCCCCTGCGCCGGCCAGCGCTTGAGGTCGATGCCGGCGGCATCCATCACCTGCTTCAACAGCCGCATCTGGTCGTCGGTATCGAGGATGGTGAAGGCGCTGGTCAGCCCGACCAGCTCGGCATGCCGCCGCAGCATCCGGGCGCAAAGGGAATGGAAGGTGCCGAGCCACAGCCCCTCGGCTGGCTGGCCGAGGATGGCGGAGACCCGCTCCCGCATTTCCCGCGCCGCCTTGTTGGTGAAGGTCACCGCCAGCACCTGGCCGGGCCAGGCGCGGCCGGTCTTCAGCAGATGGGCGAAGCGTGTGGTCA
>JAQGIA010000254.1 GCA_028291445.1 Belnapia sp. | reverse complement strand
GCCCATGGCATGCCGTTGCGGGGGGGCGCCGCCGCCGTGCCGCTCGGCCCGCCGCGCCTGCTGAAAAGCGCCGGATTCCGCTTCGCCCTGCTGTTCGCCGCCATGTTCGCCTCGGCCGCCATCGCGCTGGTCGCGGTGCTGTGGTGGGCGACCGCCGGGGCGCTCGACCGGCAGACCGATGCGGCGGTCCGGGCGGATGCCGTCGCGCTGGCCGAACGCTGGCGCGAGGCCGGTGCGGCCGGCCTCGCCGAGGCGATCGAGGAACGCCTTGCCGTCGACATCGAGAACGAGTCGATCTACCTGCTGATGGAGGTGGATGGCCAGCGCCGGCTGGCCGGCAACCTCGACCGCTGGCCGGAGGCTGCCGCCGCCCCCGACGGCACCTGGTTCCGCACCCGCGTGCTGCATGACGGCGTCGCCGCCGAGGCCCGGCTGCACCGGCTGGAACTGCCCGGCCTGCGGCTGCTGGTCGGCCGCGACGAATCCGAGCGCGAGCAACTGCGCCGCCTGCTGACCGAGGGCGTCTTCTGGGCCTCCGGCGCGGTGGCGCTCTTCGCCCTGCTCGGCGCCTGGCTGCTGCGGCACGCCTTGCAGGCGCGGATGCGACCGGTCTTCGCCACCACCGCGGCCATCGCCGGCGGCGACCTCGGCTCGCGCGTCCCGCTCTCCGGCCGGGGCGATGAATTCGACCGGCTGGCGCAGACGCTGAACACCATGCTGGAGCGCATCGGCACGCTGATGGAAGGCGTCCGCGGCGTCTCGGATGCCATCGCGCACGACCTCCGCACCCCGATCGCCCGCGCCCGGGCCAAGCTGGAGGATGCGCTCTCCGCCGCCCCGGATGAGCCGGCGCTGCGGGCCACGGTCGAGCAGGGCATCGCCGACCTCGATGCCATCAGCCGGATCTTCCAGGCCCTGCTGCGCATCGCCGAGGCCGAGGCCGGCGCCCGCCGCGCCGCCTTCGCGCCGCTCGACCTCAGCGTGGTCCTGGCCGATGCGGCCGAGATCTACGAGGTTGCCGCCGAGGCGCGCGGCCAGCATTTCGTGACCGACCTGCCGGAGCGGCTGGAGCTGGTCGGCGACCGCGACCTGCTGCTGCAGGCGGTCGCCAACCTGCTCGACAATGCCATCAAATTCACCCCCTCCGGCGGCACCGTGCAGCTCAGCGCGCAGCGCATCGGCCAGGGGATGGCCAATGGGATGACCCATGGGGTTGGCCAGGGAATCGAAATCTCGGTCGCCGACGACGGGCCCGGCCTGGCGCCCGAGGACCGCAGCCATGCCGGGGAACGCTTCTTCCGCGCCGACAAGGCCCGCGCCACCCCGGGCTCCGGCCTCGGCCTCTCGCTGGTCCAGGCGGTCGCCCATCTGCATGCCGGCGAATTGCGGCTGGAGGATGCGGTGCCCGGCCGCAACCCGCCCGGGCTCCGCGTCGCACTGCGGCTGCCCAGCCCGTGATGCGCCAGCTCGTGATAGGCCAGCTTGGGGCACGCCAGCCGATGCTGCACGGAGCGCCGCACGGAGCAGTGATCGCCGCAGGCCCGGAGCAGGGGCCCATGACCGAAGCGTCATCCCCGGCCCACCGCGGCATGAGGCGACGACGGGCATGGTGGCGCACCATGCAGACCCTCCTCACGCCCCCGGCGCTGCTGCTGATCCTGGCGGTTTCCGCCGGGGCGGAACCCGGCCCGCGCGTGACCACCGATACTGCGGAATATTGCGGCAGCCTCGCCACCCGGCTGGCCGGGATGCCGGCGGCCAGCCAGGAGCCCTCCCGCTCGCTTGCGGCGGAAGGGTTGCGGCTCTGCGGCAATGGCCATGTCCGCACCGGCATCGCCAAGCTCCGCCGCGCCGTGCGGGCCGCCCAGCTGACGCCCTGACGTCTCAACGCCCGCGGCCCGGTGACTGCGAGGGCCGGCAGGCTTCTGCCATACGCGCCGCCATCCGCGTGTAGTCTGCCGCCGCAGGGCGGGGACCAGACATGGATGCGACGGAAGCGCCGGCGGAAGGGGAGACGCTGCGCCGGGAATTGCGCGAATTCCTCCAGGCCGAGATCGGCCGCGGCGGCTTCGACCCGCGCGAGGGCAGCTTCGCCCGCTTCGATGCCGGCTTCGCCGCAAGGCTCGGTGCCCAAGGCTATATCGGGGTCGACTGGCCACGCCGGTTCGGTGGCGGCGGCGGCACCGCGTTCGACCGCCATATCATCGCCGAGGAATTGCAGGCGCATGGCGCGCCGCTGCGGGCACATGCGGCGGCGGATGTGGTCGGCCCGCTGCTGCTGCGCGTCGGAACGGATGCGCAACGGCAGGAGTTGCTGCCCCGCATCGCCGCCGGCCGGCTGAGCCTTTGCCTCGGCATCGATCCCGCCGCACCCGCTGCCGCTTGGCGCGGCCCCGTCGCCCAGGCGGCTGAGGGCGGCTGGCGCCTCACCGGCCAGCTGGCCGCGGTGGCCGAGGGCGCCCTGGCGCAGCGCCTGCTGCTGCTCGCCCGCACCGGTCCGCCCATGGCTCCGGCCGACACCTTCGGCCCGGCTGACGCCGCCAGCCCGGCTGACGCCGCTGGCCCCGCTGATGCCGCTGGCCCCGCTGACGCCGCTGGTACGGCCGGCCTCACGCTGTTCCTGGTCGATCTCGCGCTGCCCGGCATCGGCCGCCACCCCCTGCCGGAGCGGGTGGCCGGGGAGGCCCGGGCGGCGGTGACGCTGGACGGGGTATTCCTCGCCGCCGACCGGATGATCGGCTCGCTCGACGACGGGCTGGCAGCCTGGACGGCGGTGGCCCGCCGGGCGCCGGATGCCATGCTGGACTGGCTGCGCGGCTGGCCGCTGCTCGCCGGCATGGCGGCGCTGGAGGCGCCCGGCGATGCCGGGATACCCGGTGAAGCGGCAGCCCATGGGGCCGATGCGGCGCTCGGCCGGCTGGTCGCCGGGGCCTTCGCCTTGCGCAGCCTCAGCCTCGACCTCGCCACGGACGACAGGCCGGAACCGTCGCCCGAATTGGGGCTGCTCGGCCTGCTCACCGCCGCCCAGGCCGCCAGCCTGCCGGAGGTGGCGCGCCAATGGCTGCCGGCGGACCCGCCCCCGCTGCTGGAGCGGCTCCTGCGCGACGCCGCCATGGCCACGGCCGTCGCTCCGCCGGAGACCGGCTGGCGTCCCGCCCTGCGCGCCCTGCGGCCCGGCCGGGGCCTCGATCCAGTCATTGACCAAGGGGCCGGCGAGGCGGCCACCCGGCTGGCCGCCCGCGCCCATCACATCCTCGGCGCCGAGCCCGCTGTGCTGGATGCGGATGGCTTCGCCGCGAGGCTCTGGGCGGCGCTGGATAAGGCGCGGGTGCTGCGCGCCGGCCTGCCGCGGTCGATGGGTGGCCTTGGCCTTGGATCGCACCCAAGCCCAGGATCTACCCAAACCCTGGGATCGCACCAAGGCTGGGACCAGGGCGGGCTCGGGACCCTGCTGGCGCTCACCCGCCTGGCCGCCTGGCATGCGGCGCCGCTGCCGGTGGCGGAGACCTTGCTGGGCCACCTCCTGCTGGCCCAGGCGGGGCTGGCGGCACCGGCCACGCCGTTCCGCTTGCAGCCGCTGAGCATCGGCCCGGCCTGCCTCGGGGATGCCGTGGAATTCAGCGGGGACCAGTTGCGCGGCCGGCTGCGGCGGATGCCTTGGGCCCGGCATGCCGGCGCCGCCGTGCTTGTGGTGGCCACGCCGGCCGGGCCGCGCAGCATCCTGCTCGGCCGCCCCGCCATCGCCGCACCGGGCGAGAACCTGGCGGGGGAGCCGCGCGACCTGGTGGCGCTGGAGGAGACCCCGGTGCTGGCGGTCGGGGTGCCCGGCCGCGGCCTCTCGCCGGCTGGCCTGCAACGGCTGGACGCGCTGTTTCGCCTTGCCGCCATCGCCGGGGCGCTGGACCGGGTGGCGCGGCTCAGCCTGCTGCACCTGCGCCGCCGGCCCGAGGGCGGCCGCCGGCCGATCGACAAGCCCGACACCGGCCTGGCCATGGCCCACCTTGCGGCGGAGGCCGCGGCGGTGCGCAGCCTGCTCGCGCGGGTGAGCCGGGCCGTCACCGCGCCGGGACCGCCCGACCTCGAAGCCGCCCTCGCCGCGGCAGGCTTCGCCATCGGCTGCGCCAGGCTCCGCGCCGGCCAGGCCGCGGCCCATGGCGCCGGCCTGGCGCAGCGGCTGCTCGGCCCAAGCTGGCGCGAGCCTGAACTGCACGATCCCGGCGATCCGTTGGCCGGTCTCACCAGCCGGCTCTGGTCCTGGGCCAACGAGGCCGGCACCGAGGCGGCATGGGCGACGACCATCGGTGCTGCCGCCCGGGCTGCCGCCGCAGCGGCGGGCGGGGCCGGGCTGTGGTCGTTGTTCGCGGATCGGGGCAGGATGGGCGGCGGAGGAACCCCATGACCGAAGCCACGCCCGAATTGCTGTTCGAGACCACCGGCGGTATCGCCACCATCACGCTGAACCGTCCCGACAGCGGCAATGCCTTCACCACCGAGATGCTGGCGCAATGGGAGCAGGCGCTGCGCGAATGCATCCTGAACGATGCCATCCGCGCCGTGGTGCTGACCGGCGCCGGCCGCATCTTCTGCTCGGGCGGCGACGTGAAGCGCATGGCGGCCAATACCGCCGGTGGCCAGCAGCCCTGGGACCGCGCCAAATACCTGACCGACCATGTCCACCGCATCCCGCTGACGCTGATGGAGCTGGACAAGCCCTATATCGTCGCGGTCAACGGCGCCGCCACCGGGGCGGGCATGGACATGGCGCTGATGGGCGACCTGCGCT
>JAQGIA010000247.1 GCA_028291445.1 Belnapia sp. | reverse complement strand
TCGATGCTCACGCGTTCGGGATTCCCATGGGAGCGAAATGCAGGGGTGTTATAACAGCTTCGGCGGGCTTGGCGCGGGCCGGCACCGCCGCGTCGGGGGAGCACCTGCCATGCCCAGACCTGCCATGACCAGACCTGGTACGACCAGACCTGCCGCGACCAGAGCGCTGCTGTCCCTGTTGTTCTTCGTCCTGCTGGCGGGACCGGTCGCTGCCCAGGCGCTCGACGGGGCCCCGAAAGGCCCCGCGGCCGGTGAGGCCCCCAGCCAATGTCCCGACAACATGGACGCCTTCGCCAATAGCGCCGAGGTGCTGACCTGCCTCTGCCCGGCGGCGCAGCTCGGCGCCGGTTCGGTCTGGGGTTCGGATACCTATACCGCGGACAGCGCCACCTGCCGTGCCGCGATGCACGCCGGGATGCTCGGGCGCCAAGGCGGCCAGGTGACGGTCGAGATGCTGCCTGGCCAGTCCCGCTACCCTGGGACGACCCGCAACGGGGTGCAAAGCCAGAATTACGGCAGCTATGCCGCCAGCTACCGCTTCCAGGGCGAGCCGCTGCGGGCGCCGGGCGCGGCGCCGGCAGCTCCCCCGGCTGGCCCCTCGGCCGCCGCCGCCCCGACCACGCTGGGCCAATGCCCGGACAACATGACCGCCTTCGCCGATAGCGCCGAGGTGGTCACCTGCGGCTGCCCGGCGGCCCAGGTCGGCGCCGGCTCGGTCTGGGGGACGGATACCTATACGGCGGATAGCGCCACCTGCCGCGCGGCGCTGCATGCCGGGATCTTCGGCCGCCAGGGCGGCACGGTGACGCTGGAGATGCTGCCGGGCGAGGCCCGCTATCCCGGCACCACGCGCAACGGGGTGCAAAGCCAGAATTACGGGGCCTATGGCGCCAGCTACCGCTTCCGCGGCGATCCGCGCCGCAGCCAATCCACCGCCGCACCTGCCGTCGCGCCCTCTGGCACCCCACAGCTTTGCCCCGACAACATGAGCGCCTTCGCCGATAGCGACGAGCAGGTGAGCTGCCTCTGCCCTGGCGAGGCGACGCTGCGCGGCTCGGTCTGGGGCACGGACAGCTATACCGCCGATAGCGCCACCTGCCGCGCCGCGGTCCATGCCGGGATGATCGCCCAGACCGGCGGCAGCGTATCCCTGCAGATGCTGCCGGGCGCGGCGCGCTATCCCGGCACCACGCGCAACGGGGTGCAGAGCCAGAATTACGGGGCCTATGGCGCCAGCTACCGCTTCACCGGCGACCCGCGCGCCACCAAGGCCGGCGCTCCGGTCCAGGCGCCCGTCGCGGAAAGCCTGCAACGGACCGGCCAGGTGCAGCTCTACATCACCTTCCGCACCGGCTCGGCCGAACTCGACATGAATGCCGCGCCGGTGCTGTATCAGGTGCGGGACGCGCTGGCCGAGACCCCGGCGCTGCGGCTGCGGCTGATCGGCCATACCGACAGCACCGGCTCCGCCGCGACCAACCTGCCGCTGTCCCAGCGCCGGGCCGAGAGCGTGCGGCAATGGCTGCTGGCCAGCGGCATCGCACCGGAGCGGCTGACCGCCGAGGGGCGCGGCCCGAGCGAGCCGATCGCCGACAACGGCAGCGAATCGGGCCGCTCGCTGAACCGGCGGGTGCAGGCGGCGCGGTTGCAGTAGCGCCGCGACGGTCGGCCGGGGCGGCTCAGGCCGTCGCCAGCGCCTCGGCCAGCCCGGCGAAGAGCGGCAGGCCATCGGTGCCGTCGATCAGCGGATCGACCTGGTTCTCCGGATGCGGCATCAGCCCCATGACCCGCAGGTTGGGCGAGAGGATGCCGGCGATGTTCCGGGCGCTGCCGTTGCGATTGGCCGCGTCCGTGATTTCGCCCGCCGGGGTCGCATAGCGCAGGGCGACCAGGTTCTCGCCCTCCAGCCGGTCGAGCGTGGCCTCATCGGCGAAGTAATTGCCGTCGCCATGCGCCATGGTCGAGCGGAACACCGCGCCGCGTTGGAACTGGTGGGTATAGGGGGTGTCGCTCCGTTCGACCCGCAAATGGCAATCCATCGACAGGAAGCGCAGCGAGGCGTTCCGCAGCAGCGCGCCGGGCAGCAGCCCCGCCTCCACCAGCATCTGGAAGCCGTTGCAGACGCCGAGCACATGCCCGCCGCCGGCGGCGAATTCCCGGATGGCCCGCATGATCGGGCTCTGCGCCGCCATGGCGCCGCAGCGCAGGTAATCGCCGTAGGAGAAGCCGCCCGGCAGCACCACCAGGTCGCAGCCGGTGGGCAATTCGGTGTCGCGGTGCCAGAGCATGGCCGGCTTGCGGCCGGTCACCCGCTGCAAGGCCAGCGCCATGTCGCGCTCGCGGTTGGTGCCGGGGAAGACGACGATCGCTGCCTGCATGCTCGCCTCGCTCGAAAAATCCGCCTTGCCGTGCCCGTCGGCGCCAGCTCAGCCCGTCTGCCATACCTTTAGCCAATGCAGCCCGCCAAGCACCAGCAGCGTGGTCACCGCCGCCAGGGTCGCCGCGGTCAGCCAGCGGTTCAGCTTGTGCTTCTGCGCCGCCACCCAGCCGCGCCGCGGCCGCGAGGCGGACCGCACCGCCGCCACCCGCTCCTCCCGCCAGCGCAGGCCGATCGAGATCAGCACCGTCAGCGCCGCCATGATGAGGAGCGAGGTTTTCATCACCGCCGGCCTGCCTCAGGCAAGCATCACCGAGAAGCTCTCGATCACGCCATTCGCCAGCAGCTTCCGCGCCATGGCTTCGGCGGCGGCCTGGGCCTTGGCCGGGTCGGTCTCCGCCAGCTCCAGCTCGATCACCTTGCCGGCCCGGACCTCGCCGACGCCCTCGAAGCCGAGCCCGGCCAGGGCATGGCCGATGGCCTTGCCCTGCGGGTCCAGCACGCCGGCCTTCGGCATGACG
>JAQGIA010000239.1 GCA_028291445.1 Belnapia sp. | reverse complement strand
CGGGCCGGGGCGGTGACGCTGGACAGGCGCGGGCCGCGCAGCGCCGCCTGGGCGAGCGCCCTGGCATTGCGGTCGGGGCCGGGCGGTTCCTCCAACAGCTGGGCGATGGCCAGCGGGTCCAGCCGCTCCGGGGCCGTGCCTTCGGGCAGCGGCAGCACGGCGATGCTGCCCTCGGCGGGCAGGCCGGCCATGGCCCGGGCGGCGATACGACCTTGGTTGGCCGCCGCCTCGGCGGTGGCGGCGCCGAGGATGGCGCCAGCGGCATGGATGCCCGGTTGGGTGGTTCGGCCCTGGCCATCCACCACCGGGCGGCCATCGGCGAAAGCGCAGCCCAGCGCCAGCAGCAGCAGCAGGGGCTCATCGGCGCAGAGCAGCAGCCGGTCGAAGGGCAGCGCCGCCACCCCGCCAGGGCCTTCCACCCAGACCAGGCCGGGTTCGGCATGCCAGGCGGTCTCGGCCGGCCGGGACAGCAACCGCGCCGCCGGCAGGATGGCCGCGGCGGCCAACCCGGCCGGACCGCCGCCGATGATGAGGATGCGGCTCATCCGGCGGAGGCATAGCGGTTGCGCGGCATCGGCACCCCGAGGTTCTCCCGCAAGGTGGCGCCTTCGTATTCGGTGCGGAACAGGCCCCGGCGGCGCAGTTCCGGCATGACCAGCTCGACGAAATCATCGAGGCCGAGCGGCAGCACCGGCGGGCAGATGTTGAAGCCATCGGCGGCGCCGGCCTCGACCCAGCGCACCATGTCGTCGACGATCTGCTCCGGCGTGCCGATCATCACCCGGCCACCGAAGCCGGCGGCGATGCGGGTATAGAGCTGCCGGATGGTCAAATTCTCCCGCCGGGCCAGCGCCAGGTTGTTCGCCGCCATGCTGCGGACCCGGGGGTCCTTCGGCTCCGGCACCGGCCCATCCAGCGGATAGGCCGAGAGGTCGCCCATCTGGCCATAGAGGTAGGACAGGCCCAGTTCGGGCGCGACGAGGTCGTTGAGCTGGTCGTATTTCGCCCGCGCCTCCGCCTCGGTCCGGCCGATGAACAAGGTGATGCCGGGCATGATCTTGAGGTCGTTCCAGGCGCGGCCGTATTTCGCCAAGCGGGACTTGAGGTTCACGTAATAGTCCCGCGCCGCGTCCAGGTTCAGCGCGCCGGTATAGACCACGTCGGCGCTGCCGGCGGCGATCTCGAGCCCCTGCTCCGAGGCGCCGGCCTGCACCATGATCGGCCGCCCCTGCGGCGTGCGGGCGATGGTCAGCGGGCCGCGCACCTGGAAATGCTTGCCCTTGTGGTGCAGCACGTGGAGCTTCGACTGGTCGAAGAAGATGCCGCTGGCCTTGTCATGGACCAGCGCATCGCCTTCCCAACTATCCCATAGCCCCTTCACCACCTCGACGAATTCGGCAGCGCGCTCGTAGCGCGTCTCGTAGTCCATGTGCTGTTCGCGGTTGAAATTCCACGCCTCGGCCTCGGACCAGGAGGTGACGATGTTCCAGCCGGCGCGACCGCCGCTGAGATGATCCAGCGAGGCCCATTTGCGGGCGATGTGGAAGGGCTCGTTGTAGGTGGTCGAGGCGGTGGAGACGAGGCCGATGCGGCTGGTCACCGCGGCCAGCGCCGAGAGCAGGGTCAAGGGTTCCAGCTCGGCCGTCTGGTGCGAGCGGCAAAGCGCGCCCGGTGGGTCGTCCCGGGTCCGCAGGCCGATGCCATCCGCCAGGAACAGCATGTCGAACTTCGCCGCCTCGGCGGTCTCGGCGATGCGGCGGAAGT
Source organism: Belnapia sp. (assembly GCA_028291445.1). Taxonomy (GTDB): domain Bacteria; phylum Pseudomonadota; class Alphaproteobacteria; order Acetobacterales; family Acetobacteraceae; genus Belnapia. The sequence continues at coordinate 12,729 of JAQGIA010000239.1, read as the reverse complement.
GGCTGAGCTTGGAGGCGGCGCCGGGATCGGCCTCCGGATGGCGCCAGGCCGCGGCGTGGTAGCCGAGGTAGCGCATCGAGAGACCGAGCTTGATATGGCGGTCGGCGCTCAAGCTGGGCGCGCTCTGGCTGGGGGTGCTCATGCGGTCCTCGCTCGATCGGGCCGGCGCAATTTGCGCCGTGGGCCAGCCGGTGCAAGCGCCAAAGGCCGGGCGATCTCGCCCTGCCGGCCCTGCCCTGCCCGATTTGCGGCAGGCGTTGCGGCAAGGCGCGGTCCGGTGGACACTCCGGGGCAAGGCCCGCCCCCCCATCTACGCCACGGGGGAGCAAGCAGGGCCGCATCTGGGAACAGGAGCCGAGGATGCGCCGACGCCAATTGCTGGCCGCGCTGCCAGCCAGCCTTGCATTGCCCGCCGGCCTCGCCGCGCCAGCACTGACCATGACAGCATTGGCCACACCAGCCCTGGCCGCCCCGCCAAAGGTGCTGATCCATGTGCCGCAGGCCAATCTCACCAGCCTGGACCCGGTCTGGACCACCGCCGTCGTCACCCGCAATTCGGCGCATCTGCTGTTCGAGACGCTGTACGGCCGCGACGAGCAGCTCAACCCGCAGCCGCAGATGGTCGAGGGCCACCGGGTCGAGGACAATGCCCGGCGCTGGACCATGCGGCTGCGCGACGGCCTGAGGTTCCACAGCGGCGAGCCGGTCACCGCACGGGATTGCGTCGCCTCGCTCAAGCGCTGGATGGTGCGCGACCCGATCGGCCAGACCATCGCCGCCCGGCTGGACTCGCTGGAGGCGATCGACGACCGCACCCTGGTCTGGCGGCTGAACAAGCCCTTCGCCTCGTTGCCCTATGCGCTGGCAAAAACCCAGCCGAGCCCGGTCATCATGCCGGAACGGCTGGCGCTGACCGACCCCTACAAGCAGGTGGCCGAGTTCATCGGCAGCGGCCCCTTCCGCTGGGTGGCGGATGAATACGTGCCCGGCAGCCGCGCCGTCTTCGCCAAATTCGAGCAATATTCGCCGCGGCCGGAGCCGGCGAGCCATGCCGCCGGCGGCTACCGGGTGCTGGTCGACCGGGTGGAATGGCAGATCCTGCCGGACCCCGCCACGGCGGCGAATGCGCTGATCAACGGCGAGGTGGACTGGATCGACCAGCCGCTGCCCGACCTGCTCTCGCGGCTGAAGCGGGCGCGGGGCGTGACGGTCGGGCAGATCGACAATTACGGCACCTTCGGCGCCATGCGGCCGAACCATCTGCATGGCGCGACGGCCAATCCCGGCGTGCGGCGCGCCATGATGGCGGCGATCGACCAGGTCGAGGTGATGACCGCGGCGATGGGCAACGACGCCTCGCTGTTCCGCGCCCCGGTCGGGTATTTCCTGCCCGGCACGCCCTCCGCAAGCGATACGGGCATGGCGACGGTCCGCCAGCGCCCCGGGCCGGAGGCGATCCGGCGCATGCTGGCCGAGGCCGGCTATGCCGGGGAACGCATCCTCTGCCTGCACCCGACCGACCAGACCTTCTACGACGCCTTCACCAGCGTCGCCGTCGCCGCCTGGCGGGCGGTGGGGCTGAACATCGACGACCAGTCGATGGACTGGGGAACCATCGTCCAGCGCCGTACCAACATGGAACCGTTGGACAAGGGCGGCTGGTCGGTCTTCCCCGCCGGTTTCCCGGCAGCGGAATACCGCGACCCGGTCTTCGCCTCCAACCTGCGCGGCAACGGCCGGCACGCCTGGTTCGGCTGGCCGGAGGATGCCCAGGTGGAAGGAATGCGCGAGGCCTGGATGGACGGCACGGATGAGGCGGAGCTGCGCCGGCTGGACCAGGCGATCCAGGCGCGCTCCTTCGAGACGGTGCCCTTCATCCCGCTCGGCCAGTATTTGCCCCCCAGTGCATGGCGGAGCAACCTGCAGGGCATACTGAAGGGACCCGTGCCGGTGTTCTGGAATGTGGAGAAGACCTGAGCATGGCGCTGCGACGCATGGTGCTGGAGATCGGCATGGGAACCGATATCCGCGGCACCGACTATACCAAGGCGGCGGTGCGCGCCCTGCGCGATGCGCTGTGGCACAACTCGCTGACCATCACCAATGCACTCGGCGTCGATATCGACAGCATGCGGGTCGAGGTCCGGATCGGCGTGCCGAAGCCGGAGCAGGTGGATCACGCGGCGGTGCTGGCGATCCTGCCGCATGGCAGCGGCACGGTGACGGTGGTGGAGGGCGGGCTCGAAATCCCGAACGAGTCCGGCACCGGCAGCACGGTGATGGCGCATGCGGCGGCGATCGTGCGGCTGGATATCCCGGCCCCGGAGCAGGTGGCATGACCGCGAAGCGCGTGATCCTGGAGATGGGCGCCGGCAACGACCTGCATGGCGGCGATTATACCAAGGCGGCGCTGCGGGCGGTGCAGGATGCGCTGCACCATTCCTCGCTGACGATGCTGCGGTCGCTGAAGGTGGACCCGAAGACCATGCTGGTCGACGTCACCATCGGCGTGCAGCAGCCGGATAAGGTCGATGCGGAGCGGGTGCGTGCCTCGCTGCCGCACGGCATCGTCACCGTGCGGGTGGTCAAGGGCGGGCTCGACGTGCCGGACGACGAGACGGACGACCTGGCAGTGATCGCCAGCGCCGCCATCATCGTCCGGCTGGATTTGCCGTAGCGGCTATCTGAGACCGGCCTGGGCGATGCCGGCGGGCGCCGCGGTGCGCCCGCCGTCCACGGTATATTGCCCACCGGTGATATTGCCGGCGAGGTCGGAGGCGAGGAACAGTACCAGATTGGCGACTTCCTCCACGGTGCCGTAGCGGCGCAGCGGCAGGCCGGCGGCATAGCGTTCCTCGACCCCCTCGGGGTTGTTCGGCGAAACCTGGCGGGCGAGATCCTGCACCATCCGGGTCGAGATCGGCCCCGGGCAGACCGCATTCACCCGGATGCCGAGGGGGCCGACCTCGGCAGCCGCCACCTTGGTGAGGCCGATGACGGCGTGCTTGGAGGCGACATAGGCCGACATGCCCGCCGTGCCGACCAACCCGGCGATCGAGGCGTTGTTCACCACCGCGCCGCGCTGCTGGAGGATCATCACCGGCAGCACATGGCGCAGTCCGAGGAACACACCCTTCACGTTCACCGCCATCACCGCATCGTAGACCGCTTCGTCATACTCGACGATCGGCGCGACCTTGCCCTCGATGCCGGCATTGTTGTGGAAGCAATCGATGCTGCCGAAGGCATCGAGCGCGGCCTGCACATAGGCCGCGACATCGGCCGCGCGGGTGACGTCGGCGGTGCAGGCGATGGCGGCCTTGCCGATTTCTGCGGCGACGGCGGCGGCGGCATCGCCGTCCCGGTCGACCACCACCACCCGGGCGCCGCGCTGCGCGAAGCCGAGCGCCGCGGCCCGGCCGATGCCATTGCCGCCACCGGTAACCACCGCAACCTTGCCATTGAAATCCATGGTGCTTTCCCCCTTCGTCCATCGCCTTGCCGGCTTGGGAGAAAGACTAGCCGGGTAAGCGGGCGGGCACCAAGCCCGCGCCGGTTCAGGCCATGGCGGCGAGGGCCGGCGCCAGCCGTTCGGTCCAGGCGGCGATGCCGGCCGCATCGGCCAGCAGATCCTGCCGCACCTCGATCAGCGCGGCGGGGAGGCCCCGCGCATCGCCATGTATCGGCACGGTATAGTCATGCTCAGGCTCGATCCGGTAGGGCTCGTTGTCGCCCACCACCAGGGCCGGGTCGGCCGCCAGCGCCGCCACCAGCCCGCGCCCCAGCCTCGTTGCCGCCGCATAGAGCAACCCGGCGTGCCAGGGGCGGCTTACGCCCTGATAGACCGGGGTGAAGCTGTGGACGCCGATGACGATGGTCGGCCGCCCGTCCCGGGCGAGGGTCGGCCGCCCGTCCCGGGCGAGGGTCGGCCGCCCGGCCCGCGCATCCAGGCAGGCGACGACGGCGGCGTGGAAGGGGCGGAAATAGCGGTCCTGCCGCGCGACGATCTCCTTGGCCGGCAGGTCGTGGTTGCCGGGGATGTCGGTATCCTCGCTGCGCCGCGGGATGGAAGTGGACGACCCCAGGGGCCGGTTGCAGTCGATCAGCAGCCGCGAATAGCCCGAGAGGAACAGCGGCGCATCCAGCCGGGCGGATAATTGCCGGGCGAGTTCCGCCGCGCCGATGTCCCAGGCGATGTGCCGTGCCAGATCCGCGGTCCCCAGCCCAAGCCCGGCATAGCGCTCAGGGATGTAGTTGGAGGCATGTTCGCAGAGCAGCACGTAACGCGAGGCGCCATCCGGATTGAGGATGGCGACCGCCTCGGTCACGGCACCTCATCCGTCATGACCCGGAAGTCCGCCAGGGTACAGGGACCGAAGGTGGTGGCGATGGCGACATCCGTCGCGTCGCGGCCACGCGCCATCAGGATGCGGCCGATGCGGGGCATGTTGTTGCGCGCATCGAAGGTGTGCCACTGGCCACCGAGATAGACCTCGAACCAGGCGGCGAAATCCATCGGACCGTAGGGCGGCGGCATGCCGATATCGCCCAGCCAGCCGGTGCAGTAGCGGGCGGGAATGTTGAGGCAGCGGCAGAAGGTGACCGCCAGGTGCGCATAGTCGCGGCAGACGCCCCGGCGTTCCATATAGGCGTCCCAGGCGGTGCGCTGGGCGCTGGCGTGCTCGTAGTTGAAGACGATGTGGTTGTGCACCCAGTCGCAGATGGCCTGCACCCGGGCCCAGCCGGGCGGGGTATTGGCAAACAGCGACCAGGCGGTGTCCGACAGCCGGTCGGTGTCGCAGTAGCGGCTGCCGAGCAGGTAGACCACCACCTCGTCGGGCAATTCCTGTACCGCATGCTGCACGGCATGGGCCACCACCGGATCGACCAACCCGCTGTCCGAGATGGTCAGCTCGGTGGCGATGGTCAGTCGCCCGGGCGGGGCGACGATGCGGGTGCAGGTATTGCCGAAGCCGTCGGTATAATGGTGCGAGCCGATCGGCGGGTCGTAGGTGATCAGATGCGGCGCCTCCAGATCCGGCACGCGGGACGGATGCGGGCTGACCATCAGCAGCATGGGTGTAGGCTGCGGGCAGTCGTAGACGATCTGGTAACCGGCGCGGATGCGCATTGGTCAGAGTCCTTCCGGGAGGGCGTAAAGCCAGGGAGCGCTAAGATGGGACGGATTCGGTCAAGTCTTGTTGGATGTCTCGGGCCTCGCCTCGGTGACGCTGACCTCGACGGTCATGCCGAGGCTGGCGGAGGGGAAGCCAGTCCAGGTGCCATGCAGCGGTACCGCATGGCGATGGTCGCGGGTCACCGCGACCCGGATCAGGTCGCGATTGCCGATGATCCCGTTGGTCGGATCCATTTCCACCCAGCCGGCGCCCGGCACATAGACCCGCAGCCAGGCATGGGTCGCGCCGCCGCCGACGCGGCCTGGCTGCCCGGGCGTGCTGCGCTGCGGCACATAGAGGTAGCCCGAAACGAAGCGCGCGGCAAAGCCCAGGGCGCGCACCGCCTCGATCATCAGCACCGCGAAATCCCGGCAGCTTCCACTGCCCAGCCGCAGGGTCCGGATCGGGTCCTGCACGCCCATCTCCTCCCGTGCGACATAGGTGAAGCGGGCGCGGATGGCGTGGGTGATGGTGGTCAGCAGGGCGCGGGTATCGGTCGGGCCGTCGGTGCGGAGGAATTGGCGGGCCCAGCGGTCCACCTCCCGCCCCGGATCGGGATACTGCTGCTCGATCGAGCGGGCGAGGTCCGGTGCCTCGTCGGTGCTGTAGGAGAAGGGGTAGGTCTCCGCCCCCTCGCCCACCGGGAAGTCCAGGGCATTGCCCGGCGCGTGGTCCAGCAGCACGGTGCTGTCGAAGCATAATTCACTGGCCCGGCCGATGAAGCGGGCGACGGCGACGCTATTGCCGAAGACATCGTGCAGCCAACGCAGCTCCGCCGGCTCCGGCGTGATGCGGAGGGTGGTGGCGAGCAGCCGCTGGTCATGCCCCTCGCGCGGGCGGAGCATCATGCGATGCTCCCCGAAGGAGACGGCCTGTTTGTAGCGATAGGTGGTCACGTGCCGGACCGCGAGGACCGGCATCAGGCGCGGTACGTCCCGACGGCCAGCTGCGTAGTGTCCGGATGCCCGGTGGTCAGGTGCTGGCCGGCTTGGCCGGCGCCTTCTTCGGCGGCGCGATGGAGCGGTCGAAGGGGGAGACCGTGGTCACCCCTGGCTTCTTATCCGCCTTCGGCTTCTTCGCTTCGCGGCCGCTGCGCTTCTGACCCTTGGCCATGGCTGATCTCCGATATTGATTGCCGCATCCGGCGCCCGGTAGGGCCTGGGGATTTGCGCCTAGGGTAGCCGGTAACAATGGACTGCAACACCGGATTTGTCGAGCGACCCGGCAGGCTTTGCCAGGAAGGGCGGCAGGCTTGCGCATTCGTGATCGGGACCGGCCGTCGCGCCGCAGGATCCGATCGATGCGATGCATGACGCCGCGACCTCGCTGCCACCCGCCGATACATGGCCTATATGGCGCCAATTCCCATTGTTTCGGCCAGTTCTGCGAGCGGTACGACCGGCCGGTTGCCGCCGGCGACGGCGCTGTTACGGTCTGTACAGGCGCCGCCGATCTCAGTAGAAGGCGGCCATGCAAGCCCACAAAACCGACAACTTCAGTGATCGCCTGAGCGCCGCCGCCAAGGCCCGCCAGGCTGCGATGGAAAAGTTCCGCAATCTGCCGAAGCCGAACGACCCGGTGGTGCTGGAACGGGCCGCCGCCCAAAAGGCGATCGCCGAGGCCCGCGATGCCCGCATCGCCGAGCGTAAGGCCGCCAAGGAAGCCGAGGCCGCCCGGCTTGCCGCCGAGGAAGCCGCCCGCCTCGCCGAGGAAGCCCGCCTTGCTGCCGAGCAGCGCCAGCGCGACATCGAGGACGCCGCCCGCAAGGCGGAAGAAACCCGGCAGCTGATCTTGGAGAACGCCGACCGCGAGACCCGCGCGGCGATGCTGGACGACGAGAAGCGCCAGCGCGCCCTTGCCCTGGCCGCCGAGCAAAAGGCCGCCCGCGACGCTCGCTACGCCGCCCGCAAGGCTCGCAAGCGCTAGCGGTGGAATGACCGGACGGCGCAGGTCAGACCATCGTCTGGCCCACGCCGACCGATCGGGCGGCTTGCCGCCCGATCACCATGGCTACTCCGCCGCCACCGCGGCCTGCGACCCGGCCTTCAGCCGGAAGCCCGTGTAGCCTTGTGCCGCTATCTCGGTGCATTTTTCCCGATAAGCGCCGACGCCGCCGATATACGGCATGAAGACCCGTGGCTTGCCCGGGATATTGGCGCCCATGTACCAGGAATTGGCCGCCGGATAGAGCGTGCGGTCGGCCACCTCGTTCACATGCGCTACCCACTCCTCCTCGGCTTCCCGTGTCGCCTCGATGGTCTCGAGGCCGCGGGCGCGAAGATGAGCGATACAATCCGCCAGCCAATCCACATGCTGCTCGATCGAGACGATCATGTTGCTGAGCACCGAGGGGCTGCCTGGGCCGGTGATCATGAACAGGTTGGGGAAGCCGGCGGTCATGAGACCGAGGTAGGTGCGTGGCCCCTCGGCCCATTTCTCGGCCAGGCCCAACCCATCCCGGCCGCGCAGGTCGACCCGGGTGAGCGCCCCGGTCATGGCGTCGAAGCCGGTGGCGAAGACGATGGCATCGACCGCTGTCTCGCCATGGCGGGTGCGGACGCCGGTGGGGGTGATGGCCTCGATGGGCGCATCGCGGACATCAACCAGGGTGACGTTGGCGCGGTTGAAGGTCTCGAAGTATTCGGTATCGACGCAGATGCGCTTGGTGCCGATGGGATAGCCCTGCGGGGCCAGGATCTCGGCGACGGCGGGATCCTTCACCAGGCCGCGGATCTTCTCGCGGACGAATTCCGCCGCGGTGTCGTTGGCTTCGCGGTTGGTGATCAGGTCGCTGAAGGCGGCCATGAAGGCGGTGCCGCCCTTGGCCCAGCGGGCTTCGTATTCGGCCAGCCGCTCCGCCGGCGTCACCTCCAGCGCGGATTTTTCGTTCAGGCCGTAGAGGATGCCGGTGCGCATCATCCGCGCCTTGGCGCGATGCGCCTCGTAGTCGGATTTCCACCAGCCCTCGTACTCCGCATCCATCGGCGCGTTGCGCGAGGGAATGCTGAAATTGGGCGTGCGCTGGAAGACGGTGAGATGGGCCGCCTGGCGGGCGATGACCGGAATGGCCTGGATGGCCGACGATCCGGTGCCGATGACGGCAACGCGCTTGCCCGCCAGGTCGACCCCCTCATGCGGCCAGTGGCCGGTGTGGTAGGTGGCGCCCTGGAAGCTGTCGAGGCCGGCGATGTCCGGCAACCGGGCGGAAGACAGGCAGCCCGTGGCCATGATGCAGTAGCGGGCGGTGACCTGGTCGCCCCGGTCGGTCTCGACCGCCCATAGGTTGGTCGCCTCATCGAAGCTGGCCCGGGTGACCTTGGTCTCGAAGCGGATGTCGCGCCGCAGCTCCAGGCGGTCCGCGACATGCTGGGCGTAGCGGAGGATTTCCGGCTGGGCCGAGAAGCGCTCGGACCAGTGCCAATCCTGCTGCAGCTCCGGCGAGAAGGAATAGGAATATTGCATGCTCTCGACGTCGCAACGGGCGCCGGGATAGCGGTTCCAGTACCAGGTGCCACCGACATCGGTGCCCTGCTCGAAGACCACCGCGGCAAGGCCAAGGCCGCGCAGGCGGTGCAGCATGTACATGCCGGCGAAGCCGGCGCCGACGATGACGGCATCGACCTTGCCCGTCTTGAGGGGGGTCGTCTCTGGTAGAGTGGTTTCGGACATCGAGTGGTCTCCGGGCCTGCTTGGCGCTCTGGTTCTTAGTCCCTGGACCTAAGGCGACACGTCCGGGCCGGGCCTGTCAAATTTTGCAGGGGATGGGGCTTCGGGCAGTCTGGGCGGAACCAGGAGAGCCCGAATGCCCGAAACCGCCCCGCTGCGCGTCCTGTCCACCCTGGCGGTGATGGGTGTGCTGCAGGACGTGATCCCGGCGCGGGAGGCCGCGACGCGTGAGCGGATCGAGGCGGTCTATGCCCCGACGGCGAAGTTGCTGGAGCGAATCCGGGACGGGGCGGAGGCGGATATCGCCATCCTGACGGCCGAGGCGGTGGACGCGCTGGTCGCCGCTGGGACGATGCGGGCGGGCAGCCGGGTGGATTTGGCGATCTCGGTGATCGGCGTGGCTGTCAAGGCGGGGGCAGCACGGCCGGATATCGCGACGCCCGAGGCCTTCCGGGCGGCATTGCTGGCGGCGAAAAGCATCGCCTATTCGCGGGCGGGGGCGAGCGGGATTTTCTTCGCGGGACTGATCGATCGGCTGGGGATCGGACCGGAGGTGAATGCCAAGGCGACGGTGATCCCACAGGGATTCACCGCGGAGTTGGCGGCGAACGGAGCGGTGGAGTTGGCAATCCAGCAGGTGAGCGAGCTGATGACGGTGGCGGGGGTGGATATCGTGGGGCCGCTGCCGGCGGCGGTGAACGTGCGGGCGGTGTTCTCGGGTGGGGTGATGGCGGGGGCGGCAACGGGGGCGGATGAGTTGTTGGGGTATTTCAGGGAGGCGTCGACGGCGGGGCTTCTGGAAGCGAAGGGATTGCTGCCGATAGAATAGCCAATATCATGGGAGGAAGAATTTTCTCTGAATCCCACCTTGTACTTTCTGTTATTTGGAGTCTTAAAAACAAACCAGGGGTCGGACGTATTGCGTCCAACGGGAGAATAGCTGCTCCCCAGCCTTCCTTATCCCCGCTGCCGCCGCTGCGCTGCCGTCCTCATCCCCGCGTTGGCCGCGCCGATCCCGGCATACCCCCCTCCCCGCTTCGCCATTTCCAGGAGAAGCGGTAGTGGCTGCAGCCATTGCGTGCCGTCACGATGGCCGCCTAGGCTTCCGCAACGGGAGGCCAAGACCGATGAACCGCAGAAGCCTGCTCACCAGCGCCGCCGCGCTGCCGCTGTTCCATATCCTGCCGGGCCGTGCCCAAGGCGCGATCTCGGATGGGGTCGTCAAGATCGGCGTCCTGAACGACATGACCGGCGTCTTCTCCGACCAGCAGGGCATGGGCGAGGCGGTCGCGGCACGGCTGGCCGTGGAGGATGTAGGCGGCAGGGTGCTCGGCGCGCCGGTCGAGGTGGTGCATGGCGACCTGCTGAACCGGGCCGATATCGGCATGGGCATCGCCCGCCGCTGGTTCGACCAGGAGAAGGTCGACATCATCACCGGCCTCGGCAATTCGGCCGTGGCGCTGGCGGTGCAGAATCTATCGCGGGAGCGGCAAAAAATCAACATACCGGTCTCGGCCGGGACCACCGACCTGACCGGCAAGGACTGCTCGCCCTATACGGCGCATTGGGTCTACGACAACTACTCCGCCGCCAAAGGGCCCGTGACGGCGCTGGTGCGCGGCGGCAAGCGCAAATGGTACTTCGTCGTCTCGGACTATGCCTTCGGTCATTCGCTGGAGGCGAACGCATCCGAAATCCTCAAGAGCCTGGGCGGCGAGGTGGTCGGCAGCGCCCGGGCGCCGCTGGGGGAGACGGATTATTCCTCCTACCTGGTTCGTGCCGCATCCTCCGGCGCGCAGGTGGTCGGCATCTGCGCCGGCGGCGGGGACATGATCAACATCGCCAAGCAGATGGGCGAGTTCGGCCTTTTGCGGCGGGGCATCCAGCCGGCGGCGCTGAATTGCTCGCTGACCAATATCCGCTCCATCGGGCTCGAGACCGGCCAGGGCATGGTCTATGCCGAGAGCTACTACTGGGACCAGAACGAGCAGACCCGCGCCTTCTCCACCCGCTTCACCCGGGCGCATGGCCGGCCGCCGACCGCCTTCCAGGCCAGTTCCTACGGCGCCGTCGCGCATTACCTGAAGGCGGTGCAGGCGGCGGGGACGGATGCGACCGTGCCGGTCATGGCGAAGATGCGGGAAATCCCGATCAACGACTTCATGACGGTCAACGGCAGCATCCGGGCGGATGGGCGGGTCATCCGCGACGTCTATCTGATGGAGGTGAAGGCACCACGAGAATCCCGCAGCGAATGGGATCTGCTGAAGGTGGGCCAGGCGATCGCCGGGGCGGATGCCTTCCGGCCGATGGACCAGGGCGGCTGCCCGCTGGTGCGCGGATGAGCGAGAGCCCCTACCCCACTGACCTCTTCGCCGGCGAGGTGGCACTGGTGACCGGCGCCGCCTCCGGCATCGGCCAGGGCATCGCGCTCTGGCTCGGGCGCTGCGGCGCGACGGTGGTGGCGAGCGACCTCGATGCGGCGCGCGGGGCGGCGACCGTCGCGGCAATTCAGGCGGCGGGCGGCCAAGCGGCTTTCGTGCCGGCCGACCTCGCCACGCCGGATGGCCATGCGGCGCTGGCGGATGCGGCCTCGGTCGCCTTCGGGCCGGTGGCGATGCTGGTGCACAGCGCTTCCCCGCCGCGGCGGGAGACCCAGACGGTGGGCGGCGTCACGCCCGCCGAATGGGATGCGATGGTGGATACCAACCTGCGGTCCGGCTTCTTCCTGGCCCGCGAGTTGGGGCAGCGGATGGTGGCGGCGCAGTTGCGCGGGCGGATGGTCTTCGTCGCCTCGCTGCATGCGCATTCGCCACGCAACCTGCCGCATTACAGCGCCGCCAAGGCGGGGCAGACGATGGTGGTGCAGGAACTGGCCCGCTACTTCGGTCCGGCCGGCATCCGGGTGAACGCCGTGGCGCCGGGCGCGGTGCCGGGCGGCGGCTTCAAAGGGGATTTCGCGGCACTGGCGAAGCGGGTGCCGCTGGGCCGGGTCGGCAGCCCGGAGGATGTGGCGCGCACCGCCGTCGCGCTGCTCTCGGACCGCTGCATGCCCTATGTCACCGGCGCCTTCATCCCGGTGGATGGCGGGCTGGTGCTGAGCAACTGGATCGACAGCGCCAGCGCGATATAGCGCAAACCCCGATGGGCCAGGATCAGCCGGCAAGAGTAATCGGCTGACACGCGTTCCCTGCGCCCTTTCGACGGGAATTCGCGCCAGCCGTTTGCGCCGGAACGGTTTTCTCCCCTAGCCTTCGATCTCCCGCAGCAAGCGGGCAACAGGCGGGGAGGCCTTCATGGAAGTATCTCGGCGCACGGCCCTTGGGCTGGCGATGGCGACGGCATCCGGCGGTGCGGCCAGAGCGCAGGTCGCGCCCATCCGCATCGGCGTGCTGTCCGACATGTCCGGGCCATACCGCGACATCAGCGGGCCGAATTGCGTCGTGACCGCACGGCAGGCGGTGCAGGATTTCGGCAACCGCGGCTTCGCGGTCGAGATCGTTCAGGCCGACCACCAGAACAAGGCCGATGTCGGCGTCAACATCGCCCGGCAATGGTATGACCAGGGGGTGGACGCCATCCTCGAGGTGAACAACAGCGCCATCGCCCTGGCGATCAACGCCATGGCGCGGGAGAAGAACAAGGTCCACCTGAACAGCGGCGGCGCTTCCTCCGACCTCACCGGCCCCGGCTGCTCGCCCAACATGGTCCACTGGACGACGGATGCCTGGGCCAATGCCAATAGCACCGCCGGTGCCCTGGCCAAGGCCGGGGCGAAGCGCTTCTACTGCATCACCGCCGACTACGCCTTCGGCCATTCGGTGCAGCGGGAGGTGACGCGGATCGCCCAGGCCCATGGCGGGCAGGTGGTGGGTGCCAGCGTCTA
>JAQGIA010000228.1 GCA_028291445.1 Belnapia sp. | reverse complement strand
CGACGATGTAGGGGAGGCCGGCTTCCTTCACCATGCGCGTTGCGATGACGGTGCGCGGCATCTGCATCAGGCTGATGGCGCCTTCCTGCATGCGGGCGCCGCCCGAGGCGGTGAAGACCACCAGGGGCGCATCCTGCAGCACCGCGAGGCGGGCGGCGGTCACCAGCGCCTCGCCCACCCCGGCGCCCATGGAGCCGCCCATGAAGCTGAATTCGAAGGCGGCGGCGACGACCTTGCTGCCCTCGATGCTGCCATGCGCCACCACCACGGCGTCTTCCTGGGCGGCCTTGGTCTGCGCCTCGCGCAGCCGGTCGACGTAGCGGCGCTGGTCACGGAAGCGCAGCGGGTCCTGCGGCGCCTTGGGCAGCTCGATGCGGGACCAGCCGGCATCCAGCGTGTAGTCCAGCCGCTGCCTGGCGCCGACCCGCATGTGATGGCCGCAATGGGTGCAGACATGCAGGTTCCGCTCGAGGTCGCGGTGGAAGATCATCTGCTCGCAGGCGGGGCATTTGTGCCAGAGGTTCTCCGGCACCTCGCGCGGGGCGCCGAACAGCGTCTTGATCTTCGGCAGCGCCCATTCGCTGATCCAGTTCATGTGCCGGGGTCCTGCTTGGTCGACGCGCCGGTTCGGCCGGGGGCGATCAGGTTGTGTTTGGGGAAGCTGGCGCGGCAGCGGCCGGCATCGCGGGTCAGCAGCCGATACCCGGCGATGGCGGCATGCGCGCCGATGAGGCAGTCAGGCAGGATAAGGCAGTCCGGCAAGGCCGCAAGCCGGGTCCCGGCGCGGCGATAAGCCAGATGCGCCCTGGCGGCAAGGAAGCCGGCCGGCCGGGTCAGCCGGTTGGCTTCTTCGGCCGGCACATCCGGCAGGAGTTTGCCATCCACCGATACGGCGGTCACCTGTCGCGGATCGGGGCCAGGTTTTCGCCGGTCGTCATGCGGATACCGACCGGGATGGTCGCCTGGCCCTCGGAGGTGATGCGCACGGGCTGTCGCTTACTTCGCGGGTAAGCGCAGGAAACCGCAGGCCGCCCCGCAAGGCTGGCGGCATCACGCCGCATGCACCGCCTCCGCCAGGGCGCGCACCTGGTCCAGCACCAGCCGCACCGTCTCCGGCCGGGCGCTGCCATCCTCGTTCAGGCTGGCGGCGAGCGTATCCACCAGCGCGGTGCCGACCACCGCGCCATCGGCCAGCTTGGCCGCCTCGGCGGCCTGCATCGGGGTGCGGATGCCGAAGCCGATGGCGATCGGCAGATCGGTATGCTGGCGGATGCGCGGGATGGCGGCTTCCAGCGAGGCGGCGGAGGCGCTGCGGGTGCCGGTGATGCCGGTGATCGAGACGTAGTAGACGAAGCCGCTGGTCGCCGCCAGGACGCGCGGCAGCCGCGCGTCATCCGTGGTCGGCGCCACCAGGCGGATCAGGTCGAGGCCGGCGGCCTTGGCCTGGGGCTCGATCTCATCGGCCTCCTCGGGCGGGACATCGACGACGATGAGGCCATCGACCCCGGAATCGGCGGCCGCGGTGCAGAAGCTGTCGACGCCATAGGCGAGGATGGGATTGTAGTAGCCCATCAGGATGATCGGCGTCGTCGCGTCGTCGCGGCGGAAGTCGCGCACCAGGGCCAGCACGCCGCCGAGCGAGGCGCCGGCCTTCAGCGCCCGCTGCGCGGCGCGCTGGATGGAGGGGCCATCGGCCATCGGGTCGGTGAAGGGCACGCCGACCTCGATCAGGTCGGCGCCGGCCCCGGGCAGCCCGCGGAGGATGGCGAGCGAGGTTGCCGCATCCGGGTCGTAGCCTTGCAGATAGGTGACCAGCGCGCCGCGGCCGGCGGCCTTCAGCGCGGCGAATTTCGCCGCGATCCGAGAGGCGGTCCGGGGCTGGTCCACGCTGCACTCCTCGCTCCGCTGCGGTGCTCCGCGATCAGGCCCGGTCACATCTCGACTCCCAGATGGCGTGCCACGGTGAAGATGTCCTTGTCCCCCCGGCCGCAGAGATTCATCAGGATGATCTTGTCCCGCGGCAGGGTAGGTGCCTGGCGGATCACCTGCGCCAGCGCATGCGCCGGCTCCAGCGCCGGGATGATGCCCTCGAGCTTCGAGCAAAGCTGGAAGGCGGCCAGCGCCTCGTTGTCCGTGGCGCTGACGTATTGCACCCGGCCCAGCTCATGCAGCCAGGAATGCTCCGGCCCGACGCCGGGATAGTCGAGGCCGGCGCTGATGGAATGCGCCTCGGTGATCTGGCCGTCGCCATTTTGCAGCAGATAGGTACGGTTGCCGTGCAGCACGCCGGGGCGGCCCTTGGTGAGCGAGGCGGCATGCTGTTCGGTATCGACGCCATGGCCGGCCGCCTCGACGCCGAACATCGCCACCGAGGGATCGTCGAGGAAGGGATAGAACAGCCCCATGGCGTTCGAGCCGCCGCCGATCGCGGCGACCAGGGCATCCGGCAGCCGGCCCTCGGCCTCCTGCATCTGCACCTTGGCTTCCTCGCCGATCACCGACTGGAAGTCGCGGACCATCACCGGATAGGGATGCGGGCCGGCGACGGTGCCGATGCAGTAATAGGTGTCCTCGATATTGGCGACCCAGTAGCGCAGCGCCTCGTTCATCGCATCCTTCAGCGTTGCGGCGCCCGAGGTGACCGGGATCACCTCGGCGCCGAGCAGCTTCATGCGGAAGACGTTGGGCTGCTGCCGCTCCACGTCGGTGGCGCCCATGAAGACGGTGCAGGGCAGGTTGAACAGGGCACAGGCCGTCGCCGTCGCCACGCCATGCTGGCCGGCGCCGGTCTCGGCGATGATGCGGGTCTTGCCCATGCGCCGGGCCAGCAGGATCT
>JAQGIA010000212.1 GCA_028291445.1 Belnapia sp. | reverse complement strand
CGACCGCCGCTTCCTCCAGGAACGCCCGCTGCTGCAGGCGCTGAGCCCCGAGGGTGGCCCCGCCGTGCTGCTGATCGACGAGCTCGACCGCGCCGACGAGCCCTTCGAGGCCTTCCTGCTGGAGATCCTGGCGGATTTCCAGCTTACCGTCCCGGAGCTCGGCACCATCAAGGCGGCGACGCCCCCGGTGGTGATCATCACCTCCAACCGCACGCGGGAGGTGCATGACGCCATCCGCCGCCGCTGCCTCTATCACTGGGTGGACTACCCCGATGCGGTGCGGGAGCGCGCCATCCTGGCCATGCGGGCGCCGCAGGTGCCGGAGGCGCTCTCGGCCCAGGTCGTCGCCTTCGTGCAGAAGCTGCGCACCGGCGACTACTTCAAGCTGCCCGGCGTCGCCGAGACCATCGACTGGGCCGCGGCCCTGGCGGCGCTCGACGCCCGCGAGCTGGAGCCGGCGGCGGTGGATGAAACGCTGGGCGTGCTGCTGAAGTACCAGGACGACATCGCCAAGCTGCGCGGTGCCGAAGCCGCCCGGCTGGTGGCCGAGGCCAAATCCGCTTGAGCGACATGCCGGCCGATCTCGGCGAGGCGATGGCGCTCGCCACCGCCGGCGAGGGTGCCGGCGGTGGCGCGCTCGCCGCCAATATCCTCGCCTTCGGCCGGCTGCTCCGGCGAGCCGGGGTGCCGGTCGGGCCGAGCGAGACCATGGCGGCGATGGCGGCGCTGGCCTTCGTCGAGATCGGCGACCGCCGGCAGGTGCATGCGGCGCTGCGCGCGGTGATGGTGCATCGGCGCGATCAATTCGAAATCTTCGACCAGGCCTTCCTGCTGTTCTGGCGCGACCCCGAGGCAGGGCGCAACGCCGCCGCCATGGCCATGCTGGATGGCTTCAAGGAGCGCGAGAAGGCGCCGCCCACCAGCCGCCGCCTGGCCGAGGCGATGAACCAGCCCAAGCAGGCGCCGACCCCGCCGCAGCCGCCGGAGGAAAAGCCGCCGGTCGAGGTGGCGCTGACGGTGAGCGAGCGCGAACGCCTGCAATCGATGGATTTCGAGGCGATGTCGGCGGCCGAGATCGCCGCCGCCCGCCTCGAAATCCGCAAGCTGGTGCTACCGCTGGATGCGCGGCCGACCCGGCGTTTTCGCCACGACCCCTCCGGTCCCGGCACCGACCTGCGCGCCACCTTGCGCGAAAGCCTGCGCACCGGGGGCGAGGTGCTGAGCCTGGAGCGCCGCCGCCGGGTGGAACGCCCGCCGCCGCTGGTGGCGTTGTGCGACATCTCCGGCAGTATGTCCCGCTATGCCCAGGTGCTGCTGCATTTCCTGCATGCCGTCACCAACGACCGCGACCGGGTCAGCGCCTTCCTGTTCGGCACCCGGCTGACCAACGTGACCCGCCAGCTGAAAAGCCGCGACGCGGAAGTGGCCTTCGAGTTGGTTTCGCACATCGTGCCGGACTGGTCCGGCGGCACCCGGATCGGCGAGAGCCTGGAGCTGTTCAACAAGGTATGGGGGCGCCGGGTGCTCGGCCAGGGCGCGGTGGTGCTGCTGATCACCGACGGGCTCGACCGCGAGGGCGCCCGCGGCCTGGCCGAGGCGACCGAACGGCTGCGAAAATCCTGCCGCCGGCTGATCTGGCTGAACCCCCTGTTGCGCTGGGACGGGTTCCAGCCCAGATCCCAAGGGATCAGGGCGATGCTGCCGCATGTCGACGAGTTCCGCCCGGTGCACAACCTGCAAAGCCTGCGCGCCCTGGTGGCGACGCTGAGCGGGCCTCAGCCGGTAAGAAGGCCCATGGGAGATAAGGCCGCATGAGCGATTCCGAGGACATCCTGGCCACCGCAGCCGGCTGGCGCGCGGCTGGCGAGACCGTGGCGCTGGCCACCGTGGTCGAGACCTGGGGCAGTTCGCCCCGCCCGGCCGGATCGCGCCTGGCGGTCAGCCTTTCGGGCAAGCTGGCCGGCAGCGTCTCCGGTGGCTGCATCGAGGGCGCGGTCGCCGATGCGGCGCAGCGGACCATGGCGAGCGGCGCGCCGCAGTTGCTGGATTTCGGCATCTCGGACGAGACCGCCTGGGAAGTCGGCCTTGCCTGCGGCGGCAAGCTGAAGGTCTTCGTGGAGAAGCTGGCATGACGCCCGCGATCCTCGAAGCGCTGGCCGCCGCCCGTGCGGCGAAGCGCCCGGTCGCGCTGCTGACCCGGCTGACCGATGGCAAGCAATCGCTTTGGCCGGACGAGGCGGCGCCGCCGGCGCTGGCCGAGGCGGCTGCCGCGGCGCTCCGCGACGATGCCGCCGGCAATGTCACGCTGGATGGCGCGGCCTGGTTCATCCATCCGCATAATCCGCCGCTGCGGCTGATCGTCGTCGGCGCGGTGCATATCGCCCAGGCGCTGGTTCCGATGGCGCTGGCGACCGGCTTCGCGGTGACCGTGGTCGACCCCCGCCGGGCCTGGGCCACCACCGAGCGCTTTCCCGGCATCACCCTCATCCATGAATGGTCGGATGACGCCGTCGCCGCGCTGGCGCCCGACAGCCGCACCGCCGTCGTCACCCTGACGCATGACCCGAAGCTGGACGATCCCGGGCTCGATGTCGCGCTGAAGTCGGATTGCTTCTACATCGGCGCGCTGGGCAGCCGCCGCACCCATGCCAAGCGGGTGGCGCGGCTGGTCGAGATGGGCCACGCCGAGACCGCCATCGGCCGCATCCATGCGCCGGTCGGGCTCAATATCGCGGCGGTGACGGCGCCCGAGATCGCGCTGTCGATTCTGGCCGAGGTCATCGCCACAAGGCGCGGCGCGGCGCTGGCCCGCCGGGCGGCGCCCGTGGCAGCAGCCGCCGCATGATCTTCGGTCCGACTCCGCTCGACGAGGCCCGCGGCGCCATCCTGGCGCATACCATCCGGCTCACCGGCCGCGTGTTGAAGAAGGGCACGGTGCTGGACCAGGCGGCGGTCGCCGCATTGCAGGCCGGCGGCCATGGCAGCGTCATCGCCGCCCGGCTCGAGCCCGGCGACGTGCCCGAGGACGAGGCGGCGGACCGGCTGGCCAATGCGCTGATGGGACCGCTGCTGGCGCGCTCGCGCGCCTCGACCGGGCGGGTGAACCTGTTTGCCGATGCGGCGGGGCTGCTGGTGGTCAACCCGACCACCATCGACCGGCTGAATGCGCTGGATGAATCGCTGACGGTGGCGACGCTCGCCTCCTTTGTCCCGGTTTCGGCCAAGGAGATGGTGGCGACCATCAAGGTCATCCCCTTCTCGGTCCCGGGGCCGGTGCTGCAGGTGGCGGAATTGCAGGCGAAGCAGGGCCCCGGCGCCCCGGCCCTGGCGTTGCACCCCTTCCGGCCGCTGAAGGTGGGGCTGGTGCTGACCGAGCTGCCGGGGGTCAAGGAAAGCGTCATGGAGGGCGCGGTCGAGGCGACCCGCAACCGCGTCGAGGCGCTCTACGGCACGCTGCTGCCGCATGAGCGGGTGCGGCACGAGACGCCGGCCGTCGCCGATGCGCTGGCCCGGCTGAAGCGCGCCGGCGCCCAGGTGCTGCTGATCGCCGGCGCTTCCGCGGTGGTCGACCGGCGCGACGTCGGGCCGGCGGCGATCGTCCGGGCCGGCGGGGCGATCGATCATTTCGGCATGCCGGTCGATCCCGGCAACCTGATCTGCCTTGGCCATATCGACGCCATCCCGGCGCTGGTGCTGCCGGGCTGCGCCAAGTCGCCCAAGCTGAACGGCATCGACTGGGTGCTGCAACGGCTGTTCGCGGGCCTGGCGGTGAAGCCGCGCGACGTGATGGCCATGGGCGTCGGCGGGCTGCTGAAGGAGATCGAGGCGCGGCCGCTGCCGCGCGAGCAGGCCGCCCTCGCCGCCGCCACCCAGGCACCGCGCCGTGGGCGAAAGATCGCCGCGCTGGTGCTGGCGGCCGGGCGCAGCCGGCGGATGGCGCCGCTGAACAAGCTGCTGGTGCAGGACGACCAGGGCATGCCGATGGTGGTGCGGGTGGTGGAGAACGTGCTGGCCTCTCGCGCCCGCCCGGTGGTGGTGGTGACCGGCTACGAGCATGCGCGGGTGGAACAGGCGCTCGCCGGCCGCTCGGTGATCTTCGCCCATGCCGAGGATTACGCGGATGGGCTTTCGGCCAGCCTCAAGGCCGGGCTGGCGGCGCTGCCGAAGGATCTGGATGCGGTGGTGATCTGCCTCGGCGACATGCCGCTGGTGGCGGGACCGATGATCGACCGGCTGATGGCCGCCTTCGACCCCGAGGAGGGCCGCGGCATCGTCATGCCGACCTTCCGCGGCAAGCAGGGCAACCCGATGCTCTGGGCGATGGAATACCTGCCGGAGATGATGGCCATCACCGGCGACGTCGGCGCCCGGCACCTGGTGGGGAAGCATGCGGAGAAGGTCGCCGAGGTCGAGATGGCGGATGACGCGGTGCTGCGGGATTTCGACACGACGGATGCGCTGCGGAAGGCACCAGGGTTCGCGGGGGTGCGGTAGCAGCCAGCAAGCCGTCCCGGGCGGCGTCACCCGGGACTGACTGGCGCCCGGCTGCTACGCCGCCTGCCTGACCCATTCCGCCCAGGCCAGTGCCGCCTTGTCCTGACCGATCCCCGCCACGATCTGCGCCCCCAGCGGCAGCCCCAGCGGCCCCGTCCCCACCGGCACCGTCACGCAGGGCACGTGCAGCAGGGTCCAAAGCGAGTTGAACGCCGGGTCGCCGGTCGCCCCCAGCCCCTCCGGCGCCTCGCCCGGCGCACTCGGCGTCAGGATCGCATCGAAGCCCGCCACCACATCGGCGAAGGCGGTCCGTGCCGCGGCGAAGGCCAGCCGGCCGGCATCCTTCACGGCCCGCGGCTGGTCACGGCCCCATTCCATCCGCTCGCGCAGGCCGGGCGAAAGCTGCGCCGCCGCATGGTCGAATTCCCAGGCCAGGGCATCGGCCGATTCGCCGTTCATCACCGCCCCATGCGCGGCAAGCCCGGCGACCACCGCGGCCGGCATCTCGAACGGCACCACCGTCGCCCCGGCCCTTGCGGCGGCGGCGACGACCCGTTCCAGCATCGCCCGCGTCTCGGGCTTCGCCTGGTCGGCCGTCGGCCCCCAGCACAGGCCGAGGCGCGGGGCGCGGCCAGGCTTCGCGTCCGGGTCGCCGTAGTCGCCTCCGGTCAGCCCGGCCATGGCCAGCGCCGCATCGGCCACGCTGCCGGTGATGACGCCGATGGTGTCCAGCGACTCGGACATCACCTTCATCCCCGCCCGGTGCAGGGTGCCGTAGCTGGGTTTGAAGCCGACCGCGCCGCAAAAGGCCGCGGGGCGGATGATGCTGCCCGCCGTCTGGGTGCCGAACCCGGCATGGAAGAAGCCCGCCCCGGCGCCGGCGGCCGAGCCGGAGGAGGAGCCGCCCGGGGTATGCTTCGGATTATGCGGGTTGGCGGTCGCGCCGGGGTGCCGCGTGGCGAATTCGGTGGTCACGGTCTTGCCGAGGATGATGGCCCCGGCCCGCCGCGCCAGCGCGACGCAGGCGGCATCCGAGCGCGGCCGGTGCCCGGCCCAGATCGGCGAGCCGTATTGGGAAGGCTGGTCGGCGGTATCCAGCACGTCCTTCACCCCGAAGGCGAGGCCCTGCAACGGCCCGGCCCGGCCGGCCTTGGCGCTGGCATCGGCCGCCGCCGCCGCCCGCAGCGCCAGCGCCGGATCGAGGTGGACGAAGGCCCGCACCGCCGGCTCCCGCGCCGCGATGCGGGCGAGCAGCGCCTCGGTGAGGGCGGTGGCGGAGAGGCTGCCGGCGCGGATGCGGCGGGCGGCTTCGGTGGCGGACAGGGTGCTGGGATCGCTCATGGCGGGAAGTGTAGGGCAATGCCCGGCGGGCGATAGCTACCGGCCTGGGCCAATCGGCCGCCCATTCGGCCCCCCATTCGGCCATGACGCGGGTGGCGCCAGCCCCTGGCCGGGCCCACATGGACCCGATGCCGCATCCCATCCGCGTGGCCAGGACGCCCGAAGGCGCCCTGGCCTATGCCATTCCCGTTCCGCCCGAGGAGCTTCCCGCCGTGCTGCCGCGGCAATTGCTGGCCGCCTGGGAATTGGCCCGCGCCGCCGCCGGCCGGCGGGAATGGGGCAAGCCAAGGGTGCTGCTGTTTCCCCGCCCGGATGGCGCGGCGACCGAGCTGGCGCTGGCCGACCGCGATGCCGGGGCCTGGGCCGAGGCGATCGACAGCGCCATCGGCCTCGATACGCTGGACGGGCTCAGCCTGTGCCTGCGGCTGCTGGCGCTGGTCGAGGTGCTGGGACGGGCCCGCTCGCTGGCGGCGCATTTCGCGGTGACGCCGGCCGGGATCGAGTTGCACCCCTCGCTGGTCTCGGCCGCCGCGGCGCTGCCGCTGGATGGCGCGGCGCGGTTCGACGAA
>JAQGIA010000192.1 GCA_028291445.1 Belnapia sp. | reverse complement strand
CCCAAACTCAAGGAACGGCGCCGCCAGGCGGCCGGCACGCTCTCCGGCGGAGAGCGGCAAATGCTGTCGGTTGGCCGGGCGATGATGAGTGCACCTCGGCTGCTGCTGCTCGATGAACCCTCGCTGGGTCTGGCACCCGCCATCGTCGAGATGATGTACGAAAAGCTGCAGGTGCTGCGTGACGAGGGTCTGACGCTCCTGATCGCCGAGCAATCCGTCGAACTGGCGCTGGAAATCGCCGACCGCGGCTATGTCATTCAGACCGGCCGTTCCGTCCTTTCCGGTACCGCGGATGCGCTGTCCAGCAGCCCCGAAGTACAGCGCGCCTATCTCGGCATCGATGGCGTGGACCCGCCCGGGATCTAGGATCGACAGCTTGCCGGCCTGGCCCATCGGCCGCACTGTGGCGCCGGGAGAGCGACCATGCACGAGACCGAGATTGCCTGGCGGCCATCCGAGGCGGTGCGCCAGCAGGCCAATTGGAGCCTTTTCATTCGCCACTGCGGAGTGGAAGATTACGCCGCGCTGGCGACACGGGCGTCGGCCGAGCCCGAATGGTACTGGCGTGCCCTCGCGGACTGGCTCGGCTTCCGCTTCCGCCGCGCGCCGGACCGGATGCTGGACCTCGGCCCAGGCCTGCAGCATCCCGGCTGGTGCCTGGGCGGCACCACCAACCTCATCGACACCGCGGTGCTGGCGACTTTGGAACGGACGCCGGATCGCGATGCGATCATCTGGGAGGGCGAAGGCGGCGAGGAGCGGCGGCTGACCTATGCGGCATTGGAGCAGGAGGCCCGGGCTCTCGCCGCCGGGCTGCAGGGACTGGGGCTCGAGGCAGGCGATGTCGTCGGCTTCTACCTGCCGATGCTGCCGGAGACAGCCGTGGCCTTCATGGCCTGCGCCTGGATCGGCTGCATCAGCCTGCCATTGTTCTCCGGCTTCGGCGCGGATGCGGTGGCGCAGCGGCTGGCGCACAGCGGCGCCCGGGCGGTGATCACCACGGACGCCACGCGCCGGCGCGGCCAGACGGTGACTATGAAGCCGGTGGTGGATGCGGCGCTGCGGGACAATGCCGATGTACGCCACGTGGTGGTGTTGCGTCAGCATGGCGCGGCCGTGCCGATGCAGGCGCCATGCGATGTCTTCTGGCATGAGCTGACCGCCGCGGCCGGAGCAGCACCGCCAATCCGCGAACTCCCGGCGGAGCACCCTATCCTGCTGATGTACACCTCCGGCACCACCGGCCTCCCCAAGGGCACGGTTCATACTCATGCCGGCCTGGGCATCAAGATCAGCCAGGATGTGCGGCTGACCCTGGACCTCAAGCCTGGCGACCGGATGCTCTGGCCGACGGATTTCGGCTGGTTCGGCGGCACCGTCACCATTCTCGGATGCCTGCTGGCCGGCGCCACCCTGGTCATCCCGGAAGGCGCGCCAACCTTCCCCGATCCGGGCCGGATGTGGCGCCTGATCGAACGTCACCGGATCACCCATTTCGGCACGGCCCCCACCCTGGCGCGCATGTTGCGGCGGGAGGCAGAGGCGCTGCTGGACCGCCACGACCTCACGTCCCTCCGCGCCATCCCCTCCAGCGGCGAGGCCTGGGACCGCGAGACTTGGCTTTGGGTGATGCGCCGCATCGGCGGTGGCCGCGTGCCGATCCTCAACTTCTCCGGCGGGACCGAGATGTGCGCCATCGTGGCGTCCAACATCCTGTTCCCGCAGAAGCCCGGCAGCTTCAATGGCCCGGTCCCGGGCACCGGCGGCGACATCGTCGGCCCGGACGGCGCCAACGTGCTGATGTGCCGCGGTGGCGACCACGTCGCGCAGCATCTGCTGCAGGATGGCCGGGTCGTCGGGCAGTGTGTCGAGGTCGATCTGCACGCCGCGATGATGAACGATGCCACCGCGTCGGCCTACTGTTTCCCGCCGAATCGCACTGCTGTTACCCCGCCAGTTCCGGCCTGCGGCGCGGCACCAGGGCGCGCCATTCGCAGCCGTCGAGCAGCGCCGCCAACTGCGGCGTCGACAAGGCGATGCAGCCTGTCGTCGTGGTCGTCGGCCAGACGAACTGCCCGTGTTCCAGTTTCTTCGTCAGCAGGCACAGGCCAACCCCATCATGCCAGAGCAGCTTGATCAGCCCGGCCCGGCGGCCATGAAAGGCATAGACGGCGCCGTTGAACGGATCCTCCGCCAGGCCTTGCTGCACCAGCATCGCCAGGCCAACCATCGCCTTGCGCATGTCGGTCACGCCGCAGGCCAGCCAGACCCGCAATCCGCTAGGCGGCGCGATCACCGGCGCCCCAGCGCGGCCAAAACACGGCGTAGCGCCGCCTCGTTTACGGCCGTCCCCACCCGTACCGTCACCCCGCCTGGCAGTACGATCTCGATCGCGGCGGGCGCATCACCAGGCATCGGGGCCGAGGGGGCCACTTGCGGTACTGGTGGCTCCGATGCCCCGCCCTCGCCGGGCAGCGCGGTGATCGCCACGAAGCTCGGCGCAGCGGGCAGCAGCGCCTGAAGCTGGCCTTCCACCATCTGCCGACGCCAGGTGTAGAGCAGGCCGGTGCCAATGCCGTGCCGCCGTGCTACCGCGATTGGCGAGCCGCCCGGCTCCAGGCTCTGCATGACGATGTCGCGTTTCTGTTCAGGCGTCCAAACCCGCCGCCGCTCGCCGCGGGTGATCACCTCGACCGGCTTCTCGCGCACAGTCATACGAGTAATCGTAGAAGCGTCCTCAGCCTCGAAAACCTGCGGTGGCAGCGCCTTGCCCATTACCCACTTGCATCACATCACCACCCCGCGTCGCAATGTGCCACCGCCACGACGCTTACGTTGGACGAACCAGCGGACGATCTGCAGTGGCTCCTGCGCCGGATCGGTGCAGAGCAGGCCTGCGGATCGCAGTTTTGGCCGGGTGGCAGCATATCTGACCGATGGTAAGG
>JAQGIA010000129.1 GCA_028291445.1 Belnapia sp. | reverse complement strand
CGCTCTACGCCGAGGTGACCCGCGCCGCGCCCTATGCGGGACTCAGCCGGCGCGACTTCGACGACGTGCTGCGCTTCGTCGAGGATGGCGGCTATGCGCTGCGGGTCTATGAGCGCTACCGCAAGCTGTTCCGCGATGCCGAGGGCATGGTGCATGTCCGCGATACCCGCGTGGCCCGGCAGTTGCGGATGAACCTCGGCACCATCGTCGAGACGCCGCTGCTGAAGGTCCGGCTGCGCGGCGGTCCCGTGCTGGGGGAGGTGGAGGAATGGTTCGTCTCCACCCTGGTCGCCGGCGACTGCTTCATCTTCGCCGGCCAGACCCTGCGCTTCGAGGCGCTGGACGCGATGAGCGCCATCGTCTCGCGCGGCGGCGAGGGCGAGCCGCGCGTTCCCGCCTATGCCGGCAGCCGCCTGCCGCTCAGCACCTGGCTGGCCGCCCGGGTGCGCGAGATCCTGCACGACCCGCGGAAATGGCGGCTGCTGCCCGAGCCCGTGCGCGAATGGCTGCGGCTGCAACGCCGGCAGAGCGCGCTGCCCGAGAAGGACGGCATGCTCATCGAGACCTTCCCGCGCGGTCCGCCCGGACACCAGAAATGGTTCATGGTCGCCTATTGCTTCGAGGGGCGGCTCGCGCATCAGACGCTGGGGATGCTGGTGACCAAGCGAATGGAGCGGCTCGGCTTCGGCCCGCTCGGCTACCTCGCCACAGACTACGTGCTGGCGACCTGGAGCGCCTTCGAGCCGACCGATGTCGAGACCCTGTTCGAGGAGGATATCCTCGGCGAGGAGCTGGAGGATTGGATGGCGGAATCCTCCATGCTCCGCCGCACCTTCCGCAACATCGCCACCATCGCCGGGCTGCTCGAGAAGAATTATCCCGGCCAGGAAAAGCGTCCCCGCCAGATGACCATGAATGCCGACCTGATCTACGACGTGCTGCGCAAGCACGAGCCCGACCACGTGCTGCTGCGGGCAACCCGGCAGGAAGCCGCCGGCGGCCTGACCGATGTGGCGCGCATCGGCCTGGTGCTGGCCCGCGCCAAGGGCCGCATCAAGCACATGCGGCTCGACCGCGTCTCGCCGCTGGCGGTGCCGGCGCTGATCGAGGAAGGCCGCGAATGGGTCGCCGGCGGCGCCGAGGATGCGCTGCTGGCCGAGGCCGCATCCCTGGTCGACGAGGTGACCGATGGCGCCGAGATTTTCTCGGGCCTGCTGGCGGAGGTGACGGAAGCGGTCCGGGTCCGCTCCGGGGTCATCGACACGCCGCGCCATCGCGAGCGCCATGGGGAGCGCCGTCCGCGCAACGCCCGCTTCATCCGCACCGCGCCGCGCGGCGCCACCCGGCCATGAGGGGTCTGGGCATGAGCGCCTGGGCATGACCGCCGCCCCCATCCATGTCGCCGGCGAGCGGCTGATGCTCGACCCCGCCGGCGTGCTGCACTGGCCCGCCCGCCGCACCCTGGTCGTCGCCGACCTGCATCTGGAAAAGGGCAGCGCCTTCGCCGCCGCCGGCCGCTTCCTGCCGCCCTACGACACGCGGGAGACGCTGATGCGGCTGGCCCTGCTGCTGCGGCGCTGGCGGCCGGACCGCATCATCGCCCTGGGCGACAGCTTCCACGACCGCGACGGCGCCAGCCGCCTGCCGCCGGCCGAAGCCGAGGCGCTGTTGCGGATGCTGGACGGGCTCGAGATGGTCTGGGTGCTCGGCAACCATGATCCGGTGGCGCCCGCCGGGCTGCCGGGGCTGGCCGCGCTGGAATACCGCGACGGCCCCCTGGTGTTCCGCCACCAGGCGCGGCCCAGCGCCTCGCGCTTCGCCAGCGCGCCCGGAGTGGAGCTGTCCGGCCATTTCCATCCGAAGGCGACCATGCCGACGCGGGCTGGCGGCATCACCCGGCCCTGCTTCGTCGCCGATGCGCGGCGCGTCATCCTGCCGGCCTTCGGCGCCTATGCGGGTGGGCTGGATGCGCGGGACCCTGCCATCGCCGGCCTTTTCCCGCGCGGTGCCCGCGCCTTCCTGCTGGGACGCGAGCGGCTGTTCAGCATGCCGACCGGCCCCGCCATGGCAGGGCCGGCCGCGTCTGCCGCAGTTTAGGGCGAAGTGCCAGACGACGTTACGGGAACAGCACCTGGCTGATCGCGTGGATGATGCCGTTGTTGGCGATGATATCCGGGCCGACCACCAGCGCCGGTGCCTGCACGTTCAGGCCGCCCGCGCCGAAGCTGCCGGTCTGCTGCCCCGGTGCCGGGTTGGAAACGGCGATCTTGCCGCCCTCGTTGGCGATGCGCAGCTCGGCGCCGTTCACCGTCTTGAAGCGGCGATCGCCGGTCAGGCCCGAGGAGGGCATCGAGCCGGCGACGATGTGGTAGGCGATCAGTTCGCGCAGCCGCAGCGGGTCGGAGCTGGTCTGGTTGATGCTGCCGCCCGAGCCCTGCTGCAGCAGGTCGGTCATCCGTGCATTGACCACGTCGAAGGCCGCATCGACCGGGGCGAAGACGGTGACGCCGGCGGTGGCGCGCAACTGGTCGGTGGCACCGGCGCGGCCGATGAGTTCGATGAAGCGGTTGAAGCGGCCGTCGGCCGCCATGGTCTCCATCACGTTGCGGGTCTGCGCGGTGCCCGGGCGGACGCCCAGCAGCAGCGTCCCACCCGCCAGGGCGGTGGTCAGGACATGACGACGATTGAGTGCGGGCATCTGGTGTTCCTTATCGTGGTTGAGTCCGGCTCGAAATCTTGTCGGGACCAGGGCCGGCGGGAGAGGCCGCTCCCGTACGATGGCGGAACGCGACAACACCGCATCAGTTCGCCTTTGGCGAGAATTGCGCGGTTGTCGTCTTTTCGCCGCGGGCGCTTACATGCAGGGCATGCAGCATTCCTCCGCATCCCCTTCGGCGCTCCCTTTCCGGGCCCCTTCCGAGCCTCCTTCCGGGACCCATTCGGCACCCGCCCTGCTCTGGTTCCGCCAGGACCTCCGGCTCGCCGACAACCCGGCCCTCATGGCGATCGCCGACCGTCCCATCCTGCCGGTCTTCGTGCTGGATGATGCTGCGGCGGGGCGCTGGGCGCCGGGCGGCGCCCAGCGCTGGTGGCTGCATCATTCGCTGGCGGCGCTGGCGGCGGCGCTGGAGGCGCTGGGCGCGCCGCTGCTGCTGGTGCGCGGCCGGGCGGAGATCGTCATTCCCGCCCTGGCCGATGCCATCGGCGCCACCGAGGTACTGGCCGGACGGCTCTACGAGCCCTGGGCGCGGGAGCGCGACCGCCGGGTGGCCGAGGCGCTGGCCGACGCCGGACGGCAGCTGCGGCTGGTCACGTCATCCCTGCTGCGCGAGCCGGCCCGGGTGATGAGCGGCAGCGGCAAGCCCTATGCGGTCTATACGCCCTTCACCAAGGCGGTGGTGGCACTGGGCGAGCCGGAAGCGCCGGTGCCGGCGCCGGACCGGCTGCACCCCGTGGCCGCCCCGCCGCCCGGCGAATCGCTGGAGGATTGGGGCCTGCTGCCGCGGCGCGACTGGGCCGCCGCATTCCCCGAAGCCTGGACCCCCGGCGAGGCCGGTGCCGCTGCCCGGCTGGCGGGCTTCGTTAGCGGCCCGGTGCAGGATTATGCGGCGCGGCGGAACGACCCCGGGGTCGATGGCTCCTCCCGCCTGTCGCCGCATCTGCATTGGGGGGAGCTCTCGCCGCGCCAGGTCTGGTGCGCGGTGCGCCAGGCCGTGCCGGGCGAGGTTGCCGAAGCGTGGCCTTTCCTGTCCGAGGTGCTGTGGCGGGAATTCTCCTACCACCTGCTCTGGCACCGGCCGGAACTGCCGGAGGCGCCGTTGCGCGCCCGCTTCGCCAGCTTTCCCTGGGACCCGGATGCCGCCCTGCTGCAGGCCTGGCAGCGTGGCCGGACCGGCTATCCCATCGTCGATGCCGGCATGCGTCAGCTCTGGCGGCATGGCTGGATGCACAACCGGGTGCGGATGATCGCCGCCTCGCTGTTGGTGAAGCACCTGCTGCAGCCCTGGCAGGCCGGGGCCGACTGGTTCTGGGACACGCTGGTCGATGCCGATCTCGCTTCCAACAGCGCCTCCTGGCAATGGGTGGCGGGGTCGGGCAGCGATGCGGCACCCTATTTCCGCGTCTTCAACCCGACCTTGCAGGGCGAGAAATTCGACCCCACCGGGCGCTACGTCCGCCGCTTCGTTCCCGAGCTGGCTGGGCTGCCCGACAAGTTCCTGCACCGCCCCTGGGAAGCGCCGGAGGCGGTGCTGCGCGACGCCGGGCTGGTGCTGGGCCGGGACTATCCCCGGCCGGTGGTGGAGCATGCCGAGGGCCGCCACCGGGCGCTCGCCGCCTTCGCCGCCCTCGCTGCCCTTGACGACGACGCGGCCTGATGCCGGCGGTCGAGGCGGACCTCCGGTCGCGCGGCTTCCGCGGGTTGCGGGTGGTGGGCGACGTGCATGGCGATGCGACGGCCTTCGAACACGCCGCCGCGGGGGCCGAGGCCGCCGGCCTGTTCCTGCTGCAACTCGGCGACCTGACGGATCACGGGCCGGACAGCCCGGCGGTGCTGCGGCTGATGTTCGGCATGATGGATGCGCGGCGGGGCCGCTTCCTGCTGGGCAACCACGACCACAAGCTGCGCCGGGCGCTGCTCGGGCAGCGGGTGCGGATGGCGGCGGAGGGGCTCGGCCGCACCCTGGCCCAATTGGCGGAGGCGCCCGATGGCAAGGCGCTGACCGCCCGGGCCATTGCCGAGATCGCCGCGGCACCGGCCTGGCTGCGGCTCGGCACCTGGCTGTTCGTGCACGCCGGCTGGCATCCGCGGATGCTGCGCGAGCCCTCGCCGCCCGCGGCCGGGGCGCAGAAGCCCGATCCGCTGCTGTCGCGCG
Organism: Belnapia sp.; assembly: GCA_028291445.1. Lineage (GTDB taxonomy): Bacteria > Pseudomonadota > Alphaproteobacteria > Acetobacterales > Acetobacteraceae > Belnapia. Next base: position 2,822 of record JAQGIA010000129.1, on the reverse strand, counting down.
CCCTGTTCGGCCAGGTGACCGGACGGATGCTGGCGGATGGCTTCCCCGAACGGCTGCATGACTGGGTGGACCGCATCCCGGCCGGCTTCACCCTGTATTGCGGACACGAAAGGCGGGCGACCGATGGCCGGCCCGTCGTGCAGCCGGGCAGCGGCGGCGGGAAGGCGGTGTTTCTCGATACCGGGGCGGGGAAGGGGGGGCACCTGTCCTGGATCGACCTGGCGTTCTGAACCTGGGCCGGCAGCCACCCCTGGCCATTCCGCTCAGGCCGGCGCCGCCTGGCCGGCCTCGGCCAGCAGCGCGTCCAGGTCGAGCCGGCGGCTGAACATCGCCAGCTCGCCGGCGGCATCGCGCGGCCATTCGGCCGGCGGCCGGTCGCGGTACAGCTCCACCCCGTTGCCGTCCGGGTCGCGCAGGTAGAGCGCCTCGGAGACGCCATGGTCCGAGGCGCCCTCCAGCGCCACCTCGGCCTGCAGCAGCCGGCGCAGCGCCAGCCCAAGCGTGGCGCGGTCCGGATAGAGCAGGGCGACGTGATAGAGGCCGGTGGCGCCGGGCGGCGGCCAGGCACCACCGGCGCTCTCCCAGGTATTCAGCGCGATGTGGTGGTGATAGCCGCCGGCCGAGAGGAAGGCCGCCTGTCGGCCCATCCGCTGCTGGACCTCGAGCCCGATGACGTCCCGCCAGAAGGCGAGGGCGCGCTCGAGATCGGCAACCTTCAGATGGACATGGCCGATGCGGACGGCGGGATGGACGGGGGTTGTGTCGGGCATGGGGGGATTCTCCTGTCCCCAGGATATGGCGATGCGCCCGGGCGGCGGCCAATCATTGCCGGGAATGATGGCGATCAGTCCTGAATTGGCGAAGGCGGCGGGTTGCCCCGCCGCCTTCGCATACATTCCGCAGCCAGAAGTTCAGACCGCGAGCCGGCGCTTGGTCTTCAGACCGCGAGCCGGCGCTCGACGATCTGGGTCTTCATGCTCTTCTGCAGCTTCTCGAAGGCGCGGACCTCGATCTGGCGGACCCGCTCCCGGCTGATGGCGTATTGCTGGGACAGCTCCTCCAGCGTCGTCGGCTCGTCCTTCAGCCGCCGTTCGATCAGGATGTGGCGCTCCCGCTCGTTCAGCGTCTTCAGCGCTTCGCCCAGCAGCATCCGGCGGTTGGAGAGGTCCTGGCGATCGGCCAGTTCGTTCTCCTGGGTCTCGCCCTCGTCGACCAGCCAATCCTGCCACTCGCCCTCGCTATCGGCGCGAACCGGGGCGTTCAGGCTATGGTCGGGCGAGGCCAGGCGGCGGTTCATCGAGACCACATCCTGTTCCGGCACGGCCAGGACGCGGGCGATCTTCTCGACATGCTCGGGCTTCAGGTCGCCGTCCTCGAGCGCGGCCATCTGACCTTTCAACCGACGCAAGTTAAAGAAGAGCTTTTTCTGTGCCGCCGTCGTCCCCATCTTCACCAGTGACCACGAGTGAAGGATGTATTCCTGGATGGCAGCACGGATCCACCACATGGCATAGGTCGCCAGGCGGAAGCCACGCTCCGGGTCGAAGCGCTTCACGGCCTGCATCATGCCGACATTGCCTTCGGAGATCAGCTCACCCACCGGCAAGCCGTAGCCGCGGTAGCCCATGGCGATCTTGGCGACGAGGCGGAGATGGCTGGTAACGAGCTTATGCGCGGCAGGCTCGTCGCCCTTCTCCTTCCAACGCTTGGCAAGGGAGAGTTCCTCCTCGGGTGCCAGCATGGGGAATTTGCGGATCTCCTGCAGATAGCGGGAGAGATTGCCCTCTGGGGCGATAGGAATAACCGAACTGGAAGCCATAACGGGTATCTGCCTCCTACACCGGTGGACCACCCCGTGACGGCGGGGCCCTGCGCGGCGATGAATTCTGGCAGTGAACGCTCCCCGGGCCCACCTGACCGCGCCTGCCCCGGTCACGACAGGGCGAGCAAGGCTGCGATGTAAGTCCTTGGCACCCGGAAAGCGCTGCCAAGGATGTTTTTAGCGGATGTGGTGCCGTGAGGCAACAAAAACCGACTAGGGAAGTCGGTTACTGCGGGTTACGATCCAACACATCCAGTAGCCCGATGAAATCCGCGGGCGGCGGGACCGAGAAGCTCAGCGGCTGGCCGCTGACCGGATGGCGGAAACCGAGGCTGGCAGCGTGCAAGGCCTGGCGCGGAAAGGCCAGCAGGCTGGACCGGGCCGGTTCCGGCACCAGCTTGGCCGCGCCGGGTAGCCGCTTCAGATACACCGGATCCCCCACCAGAGGGTGGCCGATCTCGGCGAGATGCACCCGGATCTGATGCGTCCGCCCGGTGGCCAGGCGGCAGCGCAGCAGGGCGCAGCCGGTGCCCCAGGCACGCTCGGTGGCGTAGCGGGTCAGCGCATGCTTGCCGTTGCGGGTGACGACGGCCATCCGCTTGCGATCGGTCGGGTGCCGGCCGATGTCGCCGGTGATCTCGCCCGCCAGCGGCTGCGGCAGCCCCCAGGCCAAGGCGACGTAGTCGCGGTCGAGGTCGCGGTTGGCGAAGGTCTCGGACAGGGTGCGCAGCGCCCGCTCGGTCTTGGCGACGACCATGACGCCGGAGGTATCCTTGTCCAGCCGATGGACGATGCCCGGCCGCTTCTCGCCGCCGATGCCCGGCAGATCCTCCCCGGCATGGGCCAGCAGGGCGTTCACCAGGGTGCCGTCCTGGTTGCCCGGGGCCGGGTGGACGACGAGGCCGGCCGGCTTGTCGAGCACGATGAGGTCGTGGTCCTCGAACAGGATGGTCAGCGGGATGTCCTGCGGCAGGGGGATCGCGGCGACCGCGGCGGGGAC
>JAQGIA010000091.1 GCA_028291445.1 Belnapia sp. | reverse complement strand
ACGATGGCTGGCGGTGGCGGCCCAGGCGGCCCATCCGGCAGCAGGGTGAAGACCAGCAGGGCAAGGATGCCGGCTCCGGCGGCGGTCCCTGCGGCGGCAAGCCAGGGCCAGCGCCGCGCCGGCCTTCCGGCTGAAGCCACCGGGGGCGCCACCGGGGGCGCCACCGGGGGTGCCACTGGGAGCGCCATTGGGGGGTGTATGGCTGGCTGCACCCGCGTCGCATCCTCGGCCGGGGCGCCTTCCAACTGCCGCAGCATCGCGCCAGCGGAGGCGGGGCGGCGGGTCGGGTCCAGCGTCAGCGCGGCATCGAGCATCGCCAGCAGGGCCGGCGGATAGCGCCCGGCGCCGACCTCCCGGGCCGGGCGCAGCGGGTCCGGTTGGCCGGCCTGGGCGGCGTTGTGCCGCGCCAGCGCCCGCACCGGCACCTGGCCCATCGCCCGGTAGCCGACCGAGCCGACCGCATAGATATCCGAGAAGGGGCCCTGGGCGGTGCCGAGGATCTGCTCGATCGGCGCATAGGCGGCGGAATAGATCTGGGTGAAGCCGCCATCGCCCTCCCGCTCCACCTGGCGGGCGGAGCCGAAGTCGATCAGCACCGGGCGTCCATCCTCCCGCAGCAGTATGTTCGCCGGCTTGATGTCGCGATGGGCGATCCCGCCGTCATGCACCAGGCGCAGCCCGAGCAGCAGGCCGCGCAGCAGCAGCGCCAGCTCGGCCGGCGGCAGGCCCCCCGGCGCCGCCTCCAGCCGGGCCGCGAGGCTGGGGCCGGGCAGGTATTCCATCAGCGAATAGGCGGTGTCATTGGCCTCGAAGATGGTCAGGATGCGGACGACATGCGCCTCCCCGCCGCGCATGGCGCCGAGACGGACCAGCGCCTGGGCTTCCTCCAGGAAGCGGCGGCGGCAATCCGCCAGGGGGGCCGCATCCTCCGGCCCGCGCGGCAGCACCTGGGTGCCCTGGCGCCGGGCGAATTGCTGGGGGAAGGATTCCTTCAGGGCGAAGGGCTGGTCGAGCAGGTCCCGCACGAGATAGGTGATGCCGAAGCCGCCGCGGCCGAGCAGGGCGACGATGCGGAAGCCATGCACCGCGCCGCCTTGCGGCAGGGCATCCGATGGCCAGGGCTCGGCGGTGGCTGCGGGCATGGAGCGCTTTCGCGTCGGCCGGCCGGGGCCTCGGGAATTGGCCAGCCTGCGGTTTTTTAGCCCGGCTGGTGCAGGGGCGGAATGGGATGCCTGCTCACAAAGCGCGGAAGCCCTGGCCGCAGGCAACAAGGATCATCGGACGCGCAAATAAAGGCCACCATCGCGAGGGTGCTAAGGCCGGACGGTTCGCCATGGACGGGTTCGGCCGGCAGCGGGAGGCATCGCCCACCGCCCTGCCGTTCCGGAATTGATTGGCCGGGGCGACCCGGCGCGATCATCAGCGCCGCGTCAGGTCCACCATCCCGGCGAAGCCGGTCTCGGTGCCGAAGGCCAGGTGGCTGCCGCCGGCGTTCCAGCCCAGGGCGGAGACGCCGCCGCGGCCGGGCGGCGCCACCGGCACGATCTTGCCGGAGCCGATCTCCGCTAGCAGCACCAGCCCATCGGCGAAGCCGGCGGCGACGATCTCATGCTGCGGATGGCAGGCGACCGCGGTGCAGATCACCCCATCGCCGCCGGCCAATTCGGTGGGCGCCTTGCCCATCGGCCCGCCGCCGAAGAAGGGCCAGATCACCACGCTATCGGCGCCGCTGGTCGCCAGCCAGCGGCCGCGCGCGGTGAAGCCCATGCTGCGGGTCTTCGAGGGATAGCCCGACATCCGCATGTGCTGGCTGTCCGACAGCCGCCAGCCGTGCAGCGCGTTCTCCTGCATCGCGGTGACCACATGGGTGCCGTCCGGGCTGATGGCGATCCCGGCATGGCTGCCCTTCCATTCGAGCAGCCGGGCCTTGTCCTCCTTCGCGCCCACGAACCACAGCGAGGCGCCGTTGTAGTGGCTGGCGGCGATGCGCTTGCCCTTGGCGTCGAAGGCGATGCCGCCGACCGAGCTCGGATGCGTCAGCGTCTTGAGCGGCGCGCCCTTGGCATCGAAGACATGCAGCAGCTTGCCGACGCTGGCGGCCCGCAGCCCGCTGTCATGCGCGGCGACATGCTCGACCCACTTCATCGCGCCGAAGCTGGCGAGTTCCGTCACCGTGCCATCGGCCGCGGTGCGGACCAGCCGGCCATCGTCGCCGCCGGTCAGGAAGCCGTCCTTGGCATCCGGGGCCAGCGACAGCACCGCGCCGTCATGCGCGGTGGCCGCGGCCCAATCCGTGCCGCCGGGCGCCAGCAGCCGCAGCGTGCCGTCGCCGAGGCCGAAGCCGCAGGCCCCGGATTTGTCGAAGGCGAGGCCGATGACCCAGGCGCCGAGATCCTGGGTATGACCGCGCGCGGCCAGCAGGAAATCGGCTTCGGCGTATTCCGATCCGGCATCGTCAGGATCCGGCCGATTCAGGCTGCGGGCTTCCGGCCCGCCGCGACCCGACGCACTCATGCCGGGCTCCAGCGCTCGACCTCGGCGGTGACCTTGGCGGGATCGTCGATCTGGCAGGCCTCGAAGCCGCGGCGCAGCACCGGGCGGTTCAGGTCGCGGCCGATGAAGACCAGCTTGGAGCGGCGCGGATCGCCCTCCTTCCATTTGCCGATGTAGTCGCCATCGGCGATCATGTGCACGGCCTGGAAGGCGAAGCGGCGGTCGTCGCCCTGGTAGCTGAGGATGCCCTTGGTGCGCAGCAGATCCTGGCCCTTCTGCGCCAGGATCTGGCTGATCCAGGCATTGAAGCGCTCCGGGTCGATCGGGCGGGAGACCTCGAAGCTGACGGAATTGATGTCCCCGTCGTGGTCGTGCTCGTTCTCGCCCGAGAGGAATTCCGGCTCGCGTTCCAGGATGCGCTCCAGGCTGAAGGCCTCGCGGCCGATGACGGCATCGATCGGCACATCCGACTTCGTGCTGCGGCGGATCTCGGCATAGGGGTTGATGGCGCGGATGCGGGCCTCCAGCGCCGTCGCCTCCGCGTCGGTGACGAGGTCCATCTTGTTGACGATGATGATGTCGGCGAAGGCGATCTGCTCGATCGCTTCCTTGCTGTCGGCCAGCCGGGCCGGCAGGTTCTTGGCATCGACCAGGGTCACGATGGCATCGAGCCGGGTCGCCCGCTTCACATCCTCATCGGCGAAGAAGGTCTGCGCCACGGGGGCGGGGTCGGCGAGGCCGGTGGTCTCGACGATGATGCCGTCGAACTTGCCGCGCCGCTTCATCAGGCCGTTGATGATGCGGATCAGGTCGCCGCGCACGGTGCAGCAGATGCAGCCGTTGTTCATCTCGAAGACTTCCTCGTCGGTATCGACGACGAGGTCGTTGTCCACGCCGAGCTCGCCGAATTCGTTGATCACCACGGCGAATTTCTTGCCGTGGTTCTCGCTGAGGATGCGGTTGAGCAAGGTGGTCTTGCCGGCGCCGAGGTAGCCGGTCAGCACGGTGACGGGAACGGGTATGGCGTCGCTCATCGGGGGCTCCGCAAGGGGTGGGG
>JAQGIA010000060.1 GCA_028291445.1 Belnapia sp. | reverse complement strand
CAGCAGCTTCGGCCGCAGCAGCAGGGCGCGGGCGATGGCCAGCATCTGCTGCTCGCCGCCCGAGAGCGTCCCGGCCTGCTGCTTCCAGCGCTGCTTCAGCCGGGGGAACCAGGTGAACATGCGCTCGAAATCCGCCTGGACCTCGCGGTCGCGGCGGGTATAGGCGCCGAGGCGGAAATTCTCCTCGACCGACAGTTCCATGAAGGTGCCGCGGCCATCGGGGACATGCGCCAGGCCGCGGCGGACGATGTCCTCGGTGGCGCGGCCGGCGATTCGCTCGCCGTTCAGGGTGATCTCGCCCTCGGTGCGGATCATGGCGCAGATGGCGCGCAGCGTGGTGGTCTTGCCGGCGCCATTGGCCCCGAGCAGGGCGGTGACGCCGCCATTCTCCACCACGAAGTCGATGCCGTGCAGCACATGCGCCTGGCCATAGCCGGCGCGCAGCCCTTTCACTTCGAGCAGCATGGGCACCTCAAGCGGCATGCGCCGGCTCCGAATCGGCGCCGAGGTAGGCGCGGATCACCTCGGGGTCGGCACGCACCGCATCCGGCGTGCCATCGGCGATCTTCCGGCCGAAGTCGAGCGCCACGACCTTGTCGGAGACGCGCATCACCAGGTTCATGTGATGCTCGACCAGCAGGATGCCGAGATCGAATTGGCGGCGGATGTCGCGCAGCAGGGTGGCGAGGCCATCGACCTCGCCGTGGTTCAGCCCGCCGGCCGGCTCGTCCAACAATAGCAGCTTCGGCCGGCCGATCAGGGCGCGGGCCATCTCGACGCGCTTCTGGGTGCCGAAGGGCAGCGCGGCGACCGGCTGTTCGGCCACCGCTTCGAGGTCGAGCAGCGACAGCAGGGACCGGGCGTGCTCCTCGGCGGCGGCTTCCTCCCGCCGGGCGACCGGCAGGCGGAGCGCATTGGCGAGGAAGCCGGCGGTCCCCTGGGCATGCGCCCCGGCCAGCACGTTCTCCCGCACCGTCATGCTGCGGAACAGCGCCAGGTTCTGGAAGGTGCGGCCCAGGCCGAGCGGGGCCATGCGGTGCCGCGGCTGGCCGGTCGCGACCTGGCCGGCGAAGCGGACCTCGCCCTCGGTCGGCTGGTAGATGCCGCTGATGACGTTGAAGAGCGTGGTCTTGCCGGCGCCGTTCGGGCCGATCAGCCCGCAGATCTGCCGTTCATCGACCTCGAAGGACACCCCGGCCACGGCGGTGACGCCGCCGAATCGGACGACGACGTCCCGCACCTCGAGCAGAGCCATCCGTCAGCCATCCTCGCGGCGAATGGCATGACCCGATGGCGAAGGACCTGTGCGGCCTGCCATGTATCCCCCTTGTGGCCTGCCGTTGCCCCCGCGGGGCCGGCGACCGTTCTTCCCAGACGGCCGCCATATGACCGGGGAAGGCGGGGGGTACGCAAGCTACAAAAGGCTACATGACGAACCTGCGCGGCCAGGCTATCGGCCCTGCTGGCGGCGCAGCCGGATCATCATGCTGTCGAAGGCGTAATCGGAGACCTGGTGATAGGCGTAGTGCCGGTCCCGGAAGGCCACCTGGCTGTCCAGCAGCTCCTTGAATTGCGGGTTGGCGGCGGAAAGCTCGGCGAAGACTTCCTGGGTGGAGCGGTAGAGCGCGTCGATTACCTCGTTGGGATAGGCGCGCAGCTGCACGCCGTCGGCCACCAGCCGGTAGAGCGCCTCGACGTTCTTCCAATCGTATTGCGCCAGCATCCAGGTGGTGGCGGCGGTGCAGGCGGTTTCGATCGCGGCCCTGTAGGCGGCGGGCAGGGCCTGGAATTTCGGCAGGTTGATGAAGGCGTGGAAGACCGCGCCGCCCTCGCCCCAGCCGGGGTAGTAGTAGTAGCGGGCGACCTTGTTGAAGCCGAGCTTCGCATCATCGTAGGGACCGATGTATTCGACGCCGTCGATGGTGCCGCGTTCCAGCGCCGGGTAGATGTCGCCCGGGGCGATCTGCTGCGGCACCAGGCCAAGCTTCGACATGACGTTGCCGGCGAGGCCGGCGACGCGGAATTTCAGCCCGCGCAGATCCTCCGGCGTCTTGATCTCCTTGCGGAACCAGCCGCCCATCTGGTTGCCGGTATTGCCGCAGGGCAGCACATGGACGCCGAAGTCCTTGTAGACGCCGTTCAGCAGCTCGTTGCCGCCGCCATGGTACATCCAGGCGTGCTGCTGGCGGACGTTCAGCATGAAGGGGACGGTGGTCGAGAAGGCCAGGGCGCTGTTCTTGCCGGTGAAGAACAGCCCGCCGGTATGCGCCATCTCGACGCTGCCGGACTGCACCGCATCCATGGCCTGCAGGCCGGGGACCAATTCGCCGGCCGGGAAGGGGGTGATGCGGAAGCGGCCATCGGTGATCTCGCTCACCATCCGGCACATGTATTCGCTGGTGGAATAGGTGATGTCGAGGGCGCGGGGAAAGCTGCTGGTCAGCCGCCAGCGGATCTCGGGCAGGGATTGCGCCAGGGCGGGAGCGGCCAGGGCCACGGGCGCGGCGGCGCCGGCGGCAAGCATGAAGCGACGCTGCATCGAAGGGTCTCCCTGGCACCACCGGTCGCGGCCCGGCACTGGCCGGCATCGGCTGTACGCAGGCGGCTTTGCAAACGCGATGCCATGGCGGAATGGCTTGAAGCGCGTGGTCGGGCGTGGCATCTGACTGTCCATCGGGCAACACGTTGCCCAAAGCGGGAGCAGATCGAATGTCCGTGTCACCGACCTGGCTGGGCACCGTCGCCCATCTCCACATCACCGCCCGCGCCTTCCTGCCGATGCGCGGGATGCCGGCGATCGAGCTGGTCGCCGGCCAGGGCATCCGCGGCGACCGCTACATGATCGGCACCGAGGAGGGCTTCTATTCGGCCAAGCCCGAGGCGGGCCGGCAGATCACCCTGTTCGAGGAGGAGGCGCTGGAATGCATCCGGCGCGACCACGGGATCACGCTGCTGCCGGAGGAGCATCGGCGCAACGTGACGACGCGGGGCGTGCCGCTGACGCATCTGGTCGGCCGGCAATTCAGGCTGGGGGATTGCCTGCTGGAGGCGACGCGGCTGTCCATCCCCTGCCGGCATATCGAGGAGATCCTTGAGAAGCCGGTCTTCGACCCGATGATCAACCGCTCCGGCCTCAATTGCTGCATCCTGGAAGGCGGTACGGTGCGGCTCGGCGACGCCATCCGGCCTGCCTGATGCGGCATATCCGAACCGTGCTGCGGGCGGCGGAACCGGCCGGGCCGGCTATCCGGCTGCTGACGCTGATGGATCCGGATGGCTGGCCGCTGCCGAAATTCCGGCCGGGCGCGCATGTGGACCTGCACCTGCCCGAAGACCGGGTGCGGGCCTATTCGCTCTGCGGCGATCCGGCGCAGCAGGACCGCTGGCTGGTGGCGGTGAAGCGGGAGGCGACGGGGCGGGGCGGCTCGGCCTTCCTGCATGACGGGCTGGCGGTGGGCGATGCGGTGGCGGCCTCGCTGCCGCGCTGCACCTTCCCGCTGGCGCCGGACGCGATGCGGCATGTCTTCGTCGCCGGTGGAATCGGGGTGACGCCCTTCCTGTCCATGGCGGCGGCGCTCGACCGCGGCGGGGGAGACTACGTGCTGCACCTGCTGCACCGGGATGCGGTGCCGTTGCCGGCGCTGCTGCCGCGCGCGACGGTGCTGCACGATACGGCGGCGGCCGGGCGTCCGGCATTGGCGGCGCTGCTCGGCGGGCCGGCGCCGGGCCTGCATGCCTATTGCTGCGGGCCGCCCGGGCTGATCGCGGCTTTCGAGGCGGCGACCGCGCATTGGCCGGGGGGCCAGGCGCATGTCGAGCATTTCGTGCCGCCGCCGCTGCTGCCGGACCCGGAGGCGCGGCCCTTCACCCTGGTGCTGGCGCGATCCGGCCGCAGCCTGGACCTGCCGGCCGGCGCCCCGCTGCTGCCGGCGATCCGCGCCCTGGGCGCCGAGGTCGAGGCAAGCTGCGAGGGCGGCATCTGCGGCGCCTGCCGGGTGCGCTGGCTGGAAGGCCCGCCGATCCACCGCGACCGGGTGCTGCGGCCGGAGGAACGCGCGACCGACCTCATGGCCTGCGTCGCCGGCTGCGCCGGGCCGCGGCTGGTGCTCGACCTGTGAACCAGCCCCTCACCGCCAACCCGCCCGCCGGGGCCCTCGGCCCGCAAATGCGCCGGCTGCGGCAGGCCCGGGGGTTGACCCTCGATGCCCTCGCCGAGGCGGTCGGGCTGGACAAGGGCTATCTCTCGCGGCTGGAGCGGGGGCAAAAGTCCCCCTCGGTGGCCAGCCTGCTGCGGCTTTCGGCCGCCCTGGCGGTGCCGGTGGCCGAGTTGCTGGGGGAAAGTCTGCCGGCCGATGCGGTGCGGGTCACCCGCGCCGCCACGCGCCCCCGCGGCCCCATGGACCCATCGGCCCATGCCATGGAGATGCTGACCGAAGGCCGCGGACCGCTGGCCGCCTTTATCATCCACCCGGCCGCGGGCTTCGCCGAGGATGGGCCGCATGAGCATGCCGGCGAGGAGTTGCTCTATGTGCTGGAAGGCCGCATCGAGCTGGCCTTCGCCGACCGCAGCCTGCTGCTCGGCAGCGGCGATGCGGTGGAATTCGCCGGCCACCTGCCGCATCGGCTGCGGCGGGTGGGGACGGCGCCGGCGGCGGTGCTGGTCGCGGTGGCGCGCGACCCGCGGGGCTGACGCCGGCTGGCGCCCTCCCCGGTCGCTCAGGTCACCAGGC
>JAQGIA010000049.1 GCA_028291445.1 Belnapia sp. | reverse complement strand
ATGCCGGTGATGGCCCCCGACTTGAAGGCGACGTCGAGCCCGGCGGCGAGCGACTGGCTGGAGGCCTGGGCGGTGCGGACATTGGCACGCACCGAGACATTCATGCCGATGAAGCCGGCCAGGCCCGAGAGCACCGCGCCGATCAGGAAGCCGATGGCCACCCCGACGCCGAGCCAGACCACCAGCAGCACGAACAGCACGATGCCGACGATGCCGATGGTCAGGTACTGGCGCTTCAGATAGGCCTGGGCGCCTTCCTGGATGGCCTGGGCGATTTCCTGCATGCGGGCGGTGCCGGCCGGCAGGGCCATCACCTGTTTGGCGGTGATCACGCCATAGGCGATGGACAGGGTGCCCAAGGCGATCACGAGCAACAACGTCAAGGTCATCAAGTCGGTAGCCCCCCTTATCTGGCCGTGCCCGCTTCGCCGGTGCAGGCCCCGCTGGGCACCCGGCGTGAGGCACTGACGGCATGAGGCTATGCGGGCATCGATGGGGGCGCAACGGCATCGCCGGGGATATTCGCCGACGATATTCGCCGCGGATAACCCCGCCGGGCGGCTTGCGGCGGCGCGGTGCGCTCGCCACCATGCGGCACCGATCAGGCGGGGGATGAACGATGCTGCGGCGTGGCTTGCCGGCACTGGCGCTGGCGCTTGGTTTGCTGACCGTTTCGGCCCGGACCCCGGCCGCGGCGCAGGAGGTGCTGGAGAAGCGCGTCTTCGAGGGCGGCGCCTACCAGACCCGCGGCGGCGGCACCATCGCCAACCTGCGCATCGGCTACCAGACCATGGGCAGCCTGAATGCGGCGGGCACCAATGCCATCCTCATCTGCCATTTCTTCAGCGGCAACAGCCATGCCTTCGGCCGGCTCGCGGCGGGCGGCCCGGCCGGCTACTGGGATGCGATCATCGGCCCGGGCAAGCCGATCGATACCGACCGGTACTTCGTCGTCTCGGCCGATACGCTGGTCAACGTCAACGTGCCGGACGCCAATACCGTCACCACCGGCCCGGCGAGCATCAACCCCGATACCGGCCGGCCCTATGCGATGACCTTTCCGGTGGTCTCGATGCGGGATTTCGTCGAGACCCAGAAGCGGCTGCTGGATAGCCTCGGCGTCAAGCGGCTGGCGCTGGTGGCGGGGCCGTCCAACGGCGGGTTGCAGGCCATCGAATGGGCGGCGGCCTATCCCGGCTTCGTCGAGCGGGTGATGCCGGTGGTCGCCGCCGATATCGATGCCTGGATGCAGGGCTGGCTGGATATCTGGGAAAGCCCGATCCGGCTCGATCCGAATTGGCGGGAGGGCGATTACTACGGCCAGGGCAGGGAGGCGCCGCTGCGTGGCCTGGCGGAGGCCTGGAAGATCGTCACGCTGCATGCGCGCGACCGGCTCTGGGCCAAGCAATACGACCGGCAGCCGCTGGAGGGGCAGGACCCGGCCCGGCGGATCGGCGACCATTTCGCCATCGAGCGATGGCTGGCGGAGGCCGCCGCGGCGCGGGCGCGGACCTCGGATGCCAATTCCTTCCTTTACATGATCCGGGCCAACCAGCTGTTCCTGAACGAGTATCCGAGCCTGGCGGCAGCGGTGGCCGGCGGGCCGGCGCGCTGGCTGGTGATCGCCGCGCCGACCGACCGGGTCTTCCTGTCGGAGGGTGTCGGGGAATTGGTCGAGGCGCTGAAGGCCGGCGGCAAGCAGGTGGCGACGGCGAGGCTGGCCGGGCCGCTCGGCCATCAGAACGGGGTGGTCGGCATGGCGCCGGTCGGCGCCCGGATCGCCGCTTTCCTGGCGGAGTAGCGGCTGGGCTCAGGCCACCTGCAGCAGCGGCTCCGGGCCTGGCCGGGGGCTGAGCTGGGCGGCGGACCGGGCGCCAGATTGGGCGCCGGATTGGGCACCGGACCGGGCAACGACGTCGCCGATGGCCTTGACCAGGTCGCCCAGCTGGAAGGGCTTCAGCAGCAGCGCCATGGGGCTGTCCTCACGCGATTCCAGCAGGCTGTGGCCATTGGCCGGCAGGAAGCCGGTCATCACCACCACCGGCAGGTCGGGCTGCGCGGCGCGCAGCCGGGGGATCAGTTCCCAGCCGGTCATGCGCGGCATGGCGAGGTCGGTGACCAGCAGATCGAAGGAACCGGCCTCGGCGAGGCGCAGTGCCTCCTCGCCGTCCGCCGCCAGCACGACGGTATGGCCGCACTCGGTCAGGGCATCCTCGATCACCATCGCCGCCAGAGGTTCGTCCTCGGCGACCAGGATCCGCAACCCGCGGCGTGCCAGCGCATGATCCATTGCGGCCCCACTCGATTCCGCCGGTTCCCCGCATCCCGTGACGCAGTCGATATGGTCCGGCCGGGTGTGATGTAGCGTGGCGATGCCGGCTTTGGGCTCAAGTTGTCTTGAGAAATAAGGCAGCCGCCATTTTGTGATGGGCTCGCAAGGAACCGATTCGCGGCGGCCTCAGGACCCCGCCGCCGGCGGCACGCCGAGCCGGGCATAGAGCGCCGAGATCCGGGCGGCATAGCGCTCGGGGCTGAACAGCGCGGCGCGCCCGGGGCCGGCCTGGGCCAGCCGGGCCCGCAAATCCGGGTCGCCGTCCACCGCCCGGATCGCCTGCACCAGGGCGGAGATGTCGTAGGGGTCGACGGTCAGGGCGGCATCGCCCACCACTTCCGGCATGGAGGCGGTGTTGGAAGTGATGACCGGGGTGCCGAGCAGCATCGCCTCCAGCGCCGGCAGCCCGAAGCCTTCGTACAGCGAGGGGAACAGCACCGCGCGGGCGCCGCGGATGAGGTTCACCAGCAGGCGGAAGGGAGCGTAGTCCAGCAGGATGATCTTGCGCCGGGTCCGCAGCGTGCCGCCTTCCAGCACCATGCTGCGGATATGGTCGTCGAACATCAGCCGCAGCTCGTCCTCGGATTTCCAGGCCTTCTTGCCGACGATGACCAGCGGGCCGTCGACGCCGCTGGCGAGGAAGGCCTGGATCATCCGGCCGACGTTCTTCTTCGGCTCGATCGCGCCGAAGAACAGCCAGTAGCCGCCGGCCTCGAGCCCGAAGCTGCCGCGCACCTCGGCGGCGACATCGGCCATCGGCATGGCGGTGAAGGCGCTGGGGATATCGACCGCCTGGTAGGTATTGGTGACCCGCTCCTCCGGCACGCCGAGCAGGCCGATGATATCGCGGCGGGAGGCTTCGGAGACGGTGACGATATGGTCGGCGTCGCGGCCGATGCGGCGGTTCATCCGGTAGTAGCGGCGCTTGTTGTCGAGGGTGGTATAGGGCAGCCGCAGCGGCACCAGATCGTGCAGGGTATAGATGTTGCGGGTGCCGATGGCGCGCAGCGGCAGCGGATAGGTCCAGTGCATGAGCTGCGGCGGGCGCGGCAGGCGGACCCGCAGCTCCGTCCCGAAAACCCGGAAATGCGCCTGCGCCTGCTGGAACAGGTCCTGCACGTTCCAGATCTCGTCGAAATGCGGCAGGCGGTCGCGGAAGGTGGTGGCGATGACCTGGCCGGTGACCGGGACCGGCACCGCGGTCTCGCCGAAGGGTGTGGTCAGGATGCGGCGGGCGCGGCGGAGCGCCACCAGCCATTTCGGCGGCGTGCCCACCCTTTCGTCGAAGAAGGCGATCTCCCGGATCAGCGGGTCGCGCGAGGGGGAGGCGCGGGTGCCATAGAGCACCCCGGTCTCGAAGCCCAGCCGTCCCATGGCGAAGCTCAGGTTGCGGGCATAGGTGGCAACGCCGGTGCCCTGGTCGAGGGCGAGGTTATAGCCATCGAGGAAAACCCGGGGCCGGGCAGGGGGCGTCATGCGGATCGTTCCCTCGACACGCGATCTTGAAGGATCAAACCTCCGGTTAACGGTTCAGGCACCTGCATGGGCGAATGATATCCCTTGCGAGGCGTGAAAGCGCAGCGCTTTATCGCCTTAGTGGTTCGGGAGCCTGACGTGGCACGGTACTCCGGAAGAGTTGGCAGCCTGACGACGACCGTTACGGCAATGCCGCCCCGCAGTGCCGTGGCGCTGGGCGTGATGGATGTCGCCGTGTTGCTGCTGCGTGCCAGCGCCATCCTGCTGCTGCTCTCTCCGCTGATCCTGGTGGCCCTGCTCGCATTTGCTTGAAGCCTGCCGCTGGACTAGGGATAATCGAAGGGTTCGTGCTGCGGTAGCCCAAGGCTTGCCCGCAGGATGTACGGCGCCGCCCGACCTTCTACCGGCAGGAGCCTTCGCATGGATATCATTTCATGGGCGGACGCGCCGGATGCGCCGCTCGACCCTGACGAACTCCTCGCTCGTGCCGACGCGCTGCGCGACGCCCACGACTGGGCCGATGCGGCGGTAGCCTATGCCGCCTACCTCCGGCTGCGCCCCGGGGAATGGGCGATCCGGGTGCAATACGGCCATTGCCTGAAGGAAGCCGGTGATCCGCAGGCCGCCCTGCTGAGCTACCGCGAAGCCGAGCGGCAGCATCCCGGCGAAGCGGATATCCACCTGCAGATCGGCCATGCGCTGAAGCGATCGGGCCGGCCGGAGGAGGCGCTGGAGGAATACGCCAGGGCGCTGACCCTCGACCCCGGCAGTGCCGCGGCGCGGGAGGAATTGCTGGCACTGGATGACCCACCGCAGAAGGCAGCTTGGGCGGCTCCGCCGCTGGAGGCAACTCCGGAGGTCCCGTCGCCGGAGCGGGCCTGGCCGGCCCCGTCGCCCGCCATGCCGCCCACCCCAGGCGCCGCCACGCTGGTCTTCGACGTCTCCGACCTGCTGGATTATTTCCAGCACAACCGGGCGCCCACCGGCATCCAGCGGGTGCAGCTCAACATCATCCGGGAAGCGTTGGCGCAAGCGCCGGCAGGCCTCGCGGTCGCCGGCTTCGTCGCCGCCGAAGCCGTCTGGAAGGCGCTGCCGCCCGGCCTGTTCCTGCGGCTGGCGGCCTTGTCGCGGGACGGCACGGCGGTGGCCGATGCCGCCTGGCGGGCGGCGCTGGCGGCGGTCGGCGATGCGCTGCGGCAGGCGCCGCCGCTGGCCATGGCGCAGGGCTGCGCCCTGGTTAACCTTGGCACGTCCTGGTGGATCCCGGACTACCTGCGGGTGGTGCGGGAGGCCAAGGCGCGGGTCGGCCTGCGCTACATCCCCTTCGTGCATGATTGCATCCCGCTGCTGGTGCCGGAGCATTGCGCCGCCGGGCTGGTCGATGATTTCGCCCGGTGGTTCGCCGCGGTCTGCCTGCATGCCGATGCGGTGCTAACCAATTCGGACTGCACCCGGGTCGATTTCCTGCGGCTGCAACGCCGGCTGCTGCCGGGGCTGGAACTGCCCTGCTTCCCGGTGCCGCTGGATGCGGCCGAGCCCGCCGTCCATGCCGCGCCGAACGCGGTGCCGCTGCCGCCACCGTTGCGTGGCGGACGACCCTTCGTGCTCTTCGTCGGCACCATCGAATCCCGCAAGAACCACCTGCTGGCCTTCGGCGCCTGGCTCGCCCTGCTGCGCCGGCACGGCGCGGGGGCGGTGCCGGATCTGGTCTGCGTCGGCAAGCGCGGCTGGCTGGCGGAGGCGGCGCTGAAGCTGCACCAGAACTCCGCCGCGCTGCGCGCCAAGGTGCATCTGCTGCATGGCGTGGCCGATACCGAGCTGGAGGCGCTGTACCGCGGCTGCCTCTTCACCCTCTACAACAGCCATTACGAGGGCTGGGGCCTGCCGGTCACCGAAAGCCTGGCGCATGGCAAGGTGCCGCTGGTGCCCGACCATTCCTCGCTGCGCGAGGCCGGCGGCGAGGGGGCGGTATACTTCACGCCGCAGAGCGAACCCGAGTTGGTCGCCCGGCTGGAGCAGCTGATCTTCGACGCCGGCTTCCGCCAGGCGCAGGAGGAAGTGGTGCGCGCCGCGCCAAAACCGCGGTCCTGGGCCGAGGTGGCGCGCGAGGTGCAGGCCGCGGTGCAGCGCAGCGCCGGTGCCGCGCTGCCGCCGCCACGCGAGCGGCTGAGCCTGCCGCTCGGCCAGGTGCATGCGCTGCGGTTGCTGCCGGGGCCGGAGCCGAGCCTTGCCATGGCCATCGCCGATGCGCTGCGGGAGGGGCCGGGCTGGTCCCGGCTGGAAGCCTCGGGGGTCTGGACCACGCCGGGCCAGGCGCTGCTGCGGCTGCCGCTGGAACAGGGCCTGCCACCGGGCCGGCTGCGCGCCTACCTCGAATTGGTGGCGCCGCCCCAGCCGATCGCCTTCCGCATCCGCGCCGGGCTGCGCGGTGGCGTGCCGGGCGCCTTCCGGCAGGTGGAGGCGGCGGCGGGGGAGGTTTTCTTCTGCATGCTGGAGATCACCGCCGAGGCGGGAGGCGAGGTGGAGATCGAGTTCGAGATCGAGCAGGGCGTGGCCCTGCCGGATGCGTCCGAAGCCAGGCTGGTCGGCGTCGGGGTGCGCAGCGTGATGGTCTGCCGGCGGGACGATCTGGCGGCGCGGCTCGATTACCTGGAGCGGGCGGCGCTGCCGCGGCTGGTCGCGGGCTGAAGCCTGCCCCTTGAGTTGAACCAGTGGTTCCGCAGGCCCACCGGCCTCTGATGGAGAGAGAGTATGAGAGGGGCAACGCCCCTCTCATGGCTTCCACAAACTCGCGACGCCGCTACAGGAAGATCCGGGTCGAGACCGCGATCTGGTAGATCAGCCCAAGCAGGTCGCTGCCGATCTGGAAGGCCTTGGGGTCGAGCCGGGGCAGCACGATCAGCTCGTCGCCCGGGCGCGGTGGCACCTGCGGGTCCAGCACCAACTCGCCGCTGGCGCGGCGGATCATGATGGAGCCCTCGTTGCCACGGCCGCTGAAGCCGCCGGCGTTGCGGACGTAATCCGCCAGCCGCAGCTCCGGCCGCCAGACCACGGCGCGCGGCGCCATCACTTCGCCGGCGACCAGCACGGTCTGCGAACGCTCGGGGATGACGATCACGTCGCCATCCTCGATCCGTACCGGGGCGCAGCGGCCATCGGCGTCGGAGACCACGACGCGGCCCTCCGGCTGGGTCCGCCGGGCCCGCTGGATATAGGAGGAGACGAGGTTCGCCTCCGAGGCGCGGATGGCGGCGACGCCGGTGGTGGGCGAGACGGCGAGGAACAGCTGCCGCTCCAGCCGGTCCAGCGCCTCGTCGATGGCGCGGCGCTGCTGCTGCGCGACCGAGGGCCGCAGCAGGAAGACCGAGCGGGTATCGGCCAGCACCGGATCCACCGCGATATGGTCGAGCACCTGGCAAAGCTGGGCATCGCGGTCGGCGACCAGCACGGAGGGGCCGATGCGGCTGCCCTCCACCGAGACCCGCACGGTGCGGGCCGGGCTGTCGGTGATGAAGGTGACGGTATCCTGGTCGCCCAGGGTCTGGCCGGCCAATTCGGGCAGCGTGGCGTAGCGGGAGAAGGGCTGGCCGCCCCGGGTGCCGCGGACGATGGCATTGGTCGCCGAGGGCAGCGGCCGGGCGTATTCGATCAGCTCCCGCCCGGTCATCCGCTGGCCGGGCACCTCGAACAGGTAGTTGTTGCGGACCGCGCCATCGGCGCCGACCACCGCGCGCTGGCGGCCGACCACCAGGGTATCGCCTTCCTGCAAGCGCACCGCCGGCAGCCGGCCTTCGAGCAGGAAGCGGTAGAGGTCGATATTGGCGACGGAGCGGCCGCCGCGCTGGACGGCGATTTCCCGGTACGACCCACGGCCGGCATCGACGCCGCCGGCGCGGACCAGGAAGTCGATCACGCTATCCGCCGCCGAGCCGCCGAAGCGGCCGGGGGTGCGGACGAAGCCGGTGACGAAGACGCCGATGCGCTGGGTCGAGAGCAGCACGGCATAGACCTGCACCTGGCTGGTGTAGATCTTCTGCACCTCGGCCTCGACCACCCGCTGGATGTCGCCGGCGCGGGTGCCGGCCACCCGGATCGGGCCGATATTCGGCAGGAAGAGGTTGCCGGAAGGATCGACAACGCCGATCGCCTCCGCTTCCACCGCGCCCCAGACGCGGAGCGAGACGCGGTCGCCGGGGGTGATGACGTAATTCGGGTTGGGCGCGTCGGAGGCGGCGGTCGCTTCCCGGGTGAAGAGGCTGGCACCGAAGACGGCGTTGGCGCCGCCGGCCCGCTGGCCATCGCCGAGCGGACCCATGGCGGTGGGGCCGCCTTCCGATTCGGTGACCTCGCCGGCGCGGGAGGTGACGCGGTCCGAGCGCAGCAGGCTCGGCAGGGTCTGTACCGTGGGGCCGACCGGCGAGACCTGGCCAGGGCGGCTGGCTGCCAGCCCGGCGGCCGATTGGTTCAGGAGCTGCTGCTGCTGCACGGCCTGCAGGTTCTGCAACGG
>JAQGIA010000090.1 GCA_028291445.1 Belnapia sp. | reverse complement strand
GAGGGCCGGGTCGCCCGGCCGCACATCACGATCTGGCGGATCCCGCGGCTGCGGAAATGCTCCATGGCCTGGCCGCCGGCGCCGACCCGCAGCACCACATGCGGCACATGGGCGAAATCGGCCGGGTCACCCCAGCCTTCGACCACCACGGCGAAGACCTCGCGCCCTGCCGCACGGGCGGCGGCGATGACCCGCAGCGGCATCTGCCCGCCGCCGGCGATCAGCCCCAGCGGTCCTTCCGGCGCAGCCGTCACTGGCCGTCCCCGATCTCCTCGTCGGTGCCACCGAGTTCCGGCGCGGCCATCCGGCCCGGCCGCACCAGCTGACGGCGCCGCGCGGCGTCCCTGATGAAGGCGATGATCTCCATCACCAACGGCTCCGCCGCGTAGCGTTCCTCGGCGATCGCCAGCTTGGCGGCGAACTCGCCCGGGTCCTTGAACAGCAGCGCATTGGCGACGCGCAGCGTGCGGAGCTGGTCGCGGCTCGCCCCGCGCCGCAGCAGCCCGACCTTGTTGAAGCCGACCAGCCGGGCCGGCAGGCCGAAGACATAGCCGAAGGGGGGGATGTCGTTGGTCACGCCGGCCAGGCCGGAGACCATCGCCAGCCGGCCGATCCGCACCGTCTGGTGCACCGCCGCGCCGCCGCCGATGAAGGCGCCGTCGGCGACATGCACATGCCCGCCGAGCATGACGTTGTTGGCCAGGATGACGCCGTCGCCGAGAATGCAGTCATGCGCCACATGCGCCTGGGCCATCAGCATGCAGCCGGCGCCGACGATGGTGACGCCGCCGCCGCCGACGCTGGCGCGGTGGATGGTGACGCCCTCGCGCACCAGGGTCTTGGCGCCGACCTCGCAGCGGGTCGGCTCGCCCTTGTACTTGGTGTCCTGCGGCGGGGTGCCGATCGAGGCGAAGGGCAGCACGCGACAGCCGTCGCCGAGCCGCGTCGCGCCGTCGACGACGACATGTGAGACCAGCTCGACATCATCCCCCAGCACCGCTTCCGCCCCCAGGATGCAGAAGGGGCCGATGCGGCTGCCGGCGCCGATCCGGGCGCCGGCCTCGACCAGGGCGCTCGGATGGATCTGGGCACTCGGGTGGACCAGGGTGTCCGGATGGGACTGGGCGCTCGGCGGGATGCGGGTCAAGGGATCAGCGGTCCAGGATCATCGCGGCATAGCTCGCTTCCGCCACGATCTTGCCGTCCACCTTCGCCTCCGCGTGGAATTTCCAGATATTGCCGCGCTTCTTCTCGCGCACCACATGCACCCGCATCTGGTCGCCGGGCACCACCGGCTTGCGGAATTTGGCATTCTCGATGGTCATGAAATAGACCAGCTTGCCGCGCGCATCCGGGCCAAGGCTTTCCACCACCAGCACGGCGGCGGTCTGGGCCATGCATTCGATGATCAACACACCAGGCATGACCGGATGTTCCGGGAAATGGCCCTGGAAGAAATTCTCGTTGATCGAGACGTTCTTCACCACCTCGACCACGCGGTCGACCAGCAGGAAGGGGTAGCGATGCGGGATGGCGCGCATGATCTGCGCGATGTCGTAGGAGTCCACCGTCTCCGGTGCGGCGGTTTCCGCCGCCATAGCCTCGGTACCGTCCATCCGCTAGTCCGCCTTCCCCTCGTCCTTGCCGCCGCGCAGGCCCAGTTTCCGGAGCCGTGCCATCGAACGCCAGAAATCCCGTACCGGCCAGGCTGGGCTGCCGATAACATCCGTCCGTGCCGGTATGTTGCTCGTTACCCCGGCCTGCCCGCCGATCCGCGCGCCGCTGCCAATCTCGAGATGCCCGGCGATACCGACCTGGGCCGCAACCTGCACATGGTCGCCAAGGGTGGTGGACCCGGAAATCCCCGCCAGCGCCACGATGACGCAGCCCCGGCCGGTGGTCACGTTGTGGCCGATCTGCACCAGATTGTCGAGCCGCGAGCCAGCCCCGATCACCGTATCGCCCTGGCTGCCGCGGTCGATGCAGGCATTGGCGCCGACCTCCACGAAATCCCCGAGCACGACCCGGCCGAGCTGCGGCATGGTCTCGTAACGCCCCTCCGGCGTGGGGGCGAAGCCGAAGCCCTCCTGGCCGATGCGCGCCCCGGGATGCAGCACCACCCCGTGCCCGGCGATGGCATGGCTGATGCTGCTATGCGCATGCAGCCGGCAGCCGTCGCCGAGCTGCACCGCCGGGCCGACCACCGCATGCGGATGCAGGATGCAGCCGGCGCCCAGCCGCGCCCCGGCCCCGACCACGGCATAGGCACCGATCTCGCAGCCCTCCCCCACCTCGGCATCGGCGGCGATCGCTGCCGTCGGATGGATGCCGGGCACCGGCCGCGGGGCCGGATGCAGCAGCTGCGCCACCCGGGCGAAGCCGAGGTAGGGTGCCGGCGCGACGATGGCGAGCACGCCCGGCGGCACCTGCGCCGCCATGGCCGCCGCCAGCACCACCGCCCCGGCCCGGGTTTCCTTCAGCGCCGGCAGGTACTTCCGGTTGTCGAGGAAGCTGACATCCTCCGGCCCGGCCAGCTGCAACGGCGCGACACCCGCGAAGCGCCGTTCCGGGTCGCCGTCGCAGGTGCCGCCGGCCGCGGTGACGATATCGGCCAGCCGCAGCGGGCCGGCGCTGGCAAAGAACCGTGGATCCGCCGCCAAGACCGTCCCCCGCCGCTCAGCGCCGCTGCGGCGCGGCGGCCGGTGCCGCGGC